>NZ_JACARU010000026.1:72970-148909 GCF_013386425.1 Cedecea sp. P7760
ACCGAGCCTCGCTTCAAACCCGCAGCTACACAGAACGTTACAGCTGCTTCAAGACCTACAGCCACACCCTTGTTCCCGGCTCTCATCGACCCTGAATGTTTGGGTGATGGCGTTATCTCCCTGACACGTTCACCGTGCTCTAAACGTGCAGTGTAAACAGACCTACAGGTGAACGGAATAACTGCGGAGCGACAGAATTCTCCCGGAAGATTTTGAAAGAACGTGGGATAAGAGACAGAGAGAAAGATAAACGCCCCTCCGGCGAGAGGCGTCACCACGATTAAGAACTTTCCTTAAGCTAAATCAAACCCGGTTGTCAATGCTGATTAATGCCCTATAAGCTTTGATTTGAAACAAAATTTAACGCTTATAGCGGTTCATCTAATCCGTTAGTGTGATAAAAATCACATTAAGACGGTGGGGGACCTGCCGTCGACAGCCCGTTTTTGTTTCAGTTGAAAAAGTTAGGTCGAACGTTATGGATGCGAAACCAACTCGCAGCCCCGGTGGAAAAATTGCGCTGTGGCTGTTTTATGCTTTTTGTTTGTACATCGTTTGGGCGATGGTGCGTTATTTTTGGGTCGTCAGTGGGGTCACCAGCGGCGATCTGGGCACCTTCGGCGGGAAATTGCTTGGCGCATTAATGGGGTTGCTGGTACTTGGCTCCGTTGCGGCAGTGCTGGGCTGGGTTGCCTGGTATACCCGGCCACGTGTTTATCCTGCCCGCGTCCGCGATAATCGCCAGCATTAAAACGAACTTTCTTAGGCAGAGCCGCATTTGTCTGTGGCTCTGCGCGTTCCCCCGCCTTACCTGCCTTCACTCCCGCGTCCCCAGCCTGCATTGATGTTGTCATATTATTGTCATCAATCTGGTTATACTCAAACTTGCGCTTTTCACGAGAAGGGGAGTACGTGTATGCCGATTGCCCGCTGGCAGCAGCAGTTTGAGCAGTATCTGATTGAGAACTGGGCGCAGGACGACAAGGCCCATGACGTGGCGCATTTTCGGCGAGTATGGAAAACCGCTCAGCATATTATGGAAGGGACCGAGGCCGACAGGCTTGTGGTGCTGACCGCCTGTTATTTCCATGACATTGTTAACCTGCCCAAGAATCACCCGGAGCGCCATCTGGCCTCAACGCAGGCCGCGCAGGAAACGCTGCGTATTCTGGAAACGCACTTCCCGGACTTTCCCCGCGAGCTGTATGACGACGTAGCCCATGCGGTGCGGGCCCACAGCTTTAGCGCCGCCATTGCGCCGCAGACGCTGGAAGCAAAAGTGGTGCAGGACGCGGACAGGCTGGAATCGCTGGGGGCGATAGGCCTCGCGCGCGTGTTTTATGTCTCCGGGGCGCTGGGGCGCTCGCTGTTTGACAGCGACGATCCGCTGGCCGAGCGCCGCGAGCTGGATGATACGCAGTACTCGGTGGATCATTTTCAGAAAAAGCTTCTGCGCCTGCCGGACTCAATGCAGACCGAAGCCGGGCGAGCGCTGGCGCACCACAATGCGGATTTCCTCGTGGGCTATATGGCGAAGCTGTGCGCCGAGCTGAAAGGCGACTATCTGCAGGTAGACGAGCAGGTTCTGCAGCGTTTTAAATCACAGGCTTAATCTTCCCGGCCCGCAGTTCAGTCTGCGGGCTGTTTCCGTTCTCTCTGGGTCAAATCAGTGATACAGTTTCACTCCCTTTTCCCATCTTTGGTTCACGATGAACGATCTTGACGCGATAGCAGAACACCTCTCCCTTCAGGCACAGCGCCACAAACAAACTCAGCAAGAAGAAGATCACGCCCTGGTCAGCCGCTTACTCGAAATCTACGATCAAAAAACCGTCGCCCTGCGCCTGCGACAGGTGGGAGGTGACTGGACGCGCGAATCCCTGAACCGCTGGTATAACGGCAAGTCTGCGCCACGGGGCTTAACCGAGGTGGAAGTGCAGATGCTGCAAAGTATGCTGCCGTCGCCGCCGTCGCATCATGGCCGCTATGCCTTCCGCTTTATCGACCTGTTTGCCGGCATCGGCGGCATTCGCAGCGGCTTTGAGGCGATTGGCGGCCAGTGCGTGTTTACCAGCGAATGGAACAAACATGCGGTGAAAACCTACAAGGCAAACTGGTATTGCGACCCGGCGCAGCATCAGTTTAATGAAGATATTCGTGACGTGACGCTCAGCAACCGCGGCGACGTGACGGACGAGCAGGCGACGAAACACATTCAGGCCACGCTGCCCGACCACGATGTGCTGCTGGCCGGCTTCCCCTGCCAGCCGTTTTCCCTGGCGGGCGTGTCGAAGAAAAACGCCCTTGGGCGCGCGCACGGCTTTGCCTGTGAAACCCAGGGCACCTTGTTCTTCGACGTGGCGCGAATTATTGCCGCCAAACGTCCGCCGATTTTCGTGCTGGAAAACGTTAAAAACCTGAAGAGCCACGACAAAGGCAACACGTTCCGCATCATCATGCAGACGCTGGACGAGCTGGGCTATGACGTGGCCGATGCCGCCGTCACCGGGCGCAATGACCCGAAAATTGTCGATGGCAAAAACTTCCTGCCGCAGCATCGCGAGCGCATCGTGCTGGTCGGCACGCGCCGTGACCTGAACCTGGACTCTGCGGTGACGCTGGCAAGGCTCAGCGATTTTTATCCGGCTCGTCGCCCGACGTTTGGTGAGCTGCTGGATGATGAAGTCGAAGCAAAATATGTTCTGACCCCGACGCTGTGGAAATACCTCTATAACTACGCGAAGAAGCACCAGGCCAAAGGGAACGGCTTCGGCTACGGGCTGGTTGACCCGACCAATCCGGCAAGCGTGGCCAGAACGCTGTCGGCCCGTTACTTTAAGGATGGCGCGGAGATCCTGATCGATCGTGGCTGGGACAAGGCGCTGGGCGAGGTTAACTTTAACGATCCCGATAATCAGCTGAACAGGCCGCGCCGCCTGACGCCGCGTGAATGCGCCAGGCTGATGGGCTTTGAATCACCGAAGGGCAAAGCGTTCCGCATTCCCGTGTCCGACACTCAGGCTTACCGCCAGTTTGGTAACTCCGTAGTCGTTCCCGCGTTTGCCGCAGTGGCAAAACTGCTGGAGCCGGTCATCAAGCAAGTGGTGAAAAAGCGCTAAGCGGAGAAAGATATGGCGGATGTACACAGCAAAGCTATACGCAGTAAAAACATGCGAGCCATTGCTACGCGCGACACCGCCATTGAAAAACGCCTTGCCGCGCTGCTGGCCGAATGCGGATTTAGCTTCCGCGTTCAGGACGCAGCCCTGCCCGGCAAGCCGGACTTTGTGGTGGATGAATTCCGCTGCGTTATCTTTACCCACGGCTGTTTCTGGCATCACCACGACTGCCACCTGTTTAAGGTCCCGGCCACGCGCACCGACTTCTGGCTGGATAAGATCGGCCGCAATGTGGCAAGAGATAAACGCGATGTCGGGCTTTTACTGGCGCGGGGCTGGCGGGTACTGGTGGTTTGGGAATGCGCGCTGCGTGGCCGCGAGAAAATGAGCGATCGGGCGCTGTGTGAACGTTTAGAAGAGTGGATTTGCAGCGGCGGGCGTAGCGCAGAAATTAACGTGACCGGAATACATCAGCGGGATGAAGGCGACCAGCAAACGCTGGCCGCAGAGTAGCTATTTTTCTACTTCACAAGTCTCAACAACCGGTTTGGCTGGGAAGAGATATTTGCCCAGCGTGACCAGCACCACGGCAAAAATGATGATGCCCAGCGCCAGCCATTCAATCGGCGAAAGGTTTTCGCCCGCAAAGGTGGTGCCCAGCAGCACGGCGACGACCGGGTTAACGTAGGCATAGCTGGTCGCTACGGCCGGGGAAACATTACGAATCAGGTACATATAGGCGCTGATGGCGATCATGGAGCCAAACAGCGCCAGATAGCCTACCGCCAGGAAGCCTGCGGCATCCGGCATAGCCGTTAAGCGTTCGCCGCTCAGGGCCGAAACGCAAAGGGCGACAATGCCCGCCGCTAACATCTCAATGGCGCCCGCCATCATCCCTTCGGGCAGCTCGATCCGCGAGCCGTAAACCGAGCCAAATGCCCAGCTTAATGAGCCAATGAGAATCAACAACGCGCCCGTCGGATTTCCACTGAGGTTGCCGCCGCTGTTCAGCAACAAAATGCCCGCCAGGCCAATGGCAATGCCCAGCCACTCCAGCTTGCGGGTTTTAATCCCGAACAGGCGGCTGAAGCAGAGGGTAAACAGCGGCACGGTGGCAACCATCACCGCAGCAATGCCGGAAGCAACGTGTTGGTGCTCGGCAAGCGTCACAAAGCCGTTGCCAACCGCCAGAAGCAGGACGCCTATCAGCGCGGCATTAAGCATTGGCCGCAGGCGCGGCAGCTTGTGCCCCCGGAAAAGCAAAATAGCCGTTAATATCACGCCAGCGCAGAGAAAACGCACGCCGGCCATCATAAACGGCGGCCAGCTTTTTACCCCAATGGCGATGGCAAAATAGGTCGATCCCCAGATGATATACAGCGCGAAAAGAGCCGCAATCAGCGGCAACAATTGGCCAGAACGAAGACGCATATTCCCTCACCAGGCTTCAATTTCAGGCCGATAGTTAACGCCAAAAGGCAGCGGATAGCGAGCCTTTTACTTGTTGATGTAATGTTAATTTACATTGACAAAGACGAGTAATTTTCGCGGCGGCGATTTTGCTTCATACTCTTGGGTAACGAAATCAATAAGGACAGATATTTTGGCTGGAAGTAGCTTACTGACATTGCTCGACGACATCGCCACGCTGCTGGACGACATTTCCGTGATGGGCAAACTCGCGGCAAAAAAAACGGCTGGCGTACTGGGCGATGACCTTTCGCTTAATGCCCAACAGGTGTCGGGCGTTCGCGCTAACCGGGAACTGCCCGTCGTCTGGAGTGTGGCAAAAGGGTCGTTTATCAATAAACTGATTCTGGTGCCGCTGGCGCTGATTATCAGCGCCTTTGCTCCCTGGGCAATTACGCCGTTGCTGATGGTGGGCGGGGCATTTTTATGTTTTGAAGGCGTGGAAAAGGTGCTGCACAGCATAAAGGCGAGCAAGCACAAGGAAAGCGCGGAGGAAAAGCAGGCGAGGCTGGAATCTATAGCTGCCCAGGATCCGATGGCTTTTGAGAAAGACAAAGTAAAAGGGGCAGTGCGTACCGACTTTATTCTTTCGGCGGAAATCGTCGCCATTACGCTGGGCATTGTGGCCGAAGCGCCGCTGCTGAATCAGGTACTCATCCTGGCCGGTATCGCGATTCTGGTGACTATTGGCGTCTACGGGCTGGTTGGGATGATTGTGAAAATCGACGACCTGGGCTATTGGCTGGTGGATAAACGCGCGGCGCTGGCCCGGATGGTGGGCAAAGGGCTGCTTGTTCTTGCGCCGTGGCTCATGAAGATCCTCACGATTGTTGGCACGCTGGCGATGTTCCTGGTTGGCGGCGGCATTCTGGTACACGGTGTGCCGGTGCTGCATCACGGCATTGAGCAATGGGCGGGCCAGTTGGGCGGCGTTGTGGAGCTTGTCGGCCCCACGCTTGCTAATCTGGTGCTCGGCTTTATCGCCGGCGGTATTGTGCTGCTCGTGGTGAATGGCATAAATCACCTGCGGGGCAGCGCTTCGCACTAAGTTCGAGAAGAAAAATATCGCTTTAGTCAGGAAAAAACGCTGACCATTGGCTATACCTTTAGAGGTTTTCACCCCTAACGCCGGAGGCGGCAATGGTCTATGTGGTCAGCGATGAAGTCCGGCGTAAAAACGGTGGTCCTCGCATGATAGTCACGGGTTATTCCAGTGGCATGGTGGAGTGCCGGTGGTACGACGGTTATGGCGTAAAGCGCGAGGCGTTCCGTGAGGACGACCTGGCGCCTGTTGAAACCAGAGAGCATCACCAGGCGTGAAGCCTCTGGTTCTCTAACTGAACCCGGCATTGCCGGGTTTTTTTATGCCGCCGTAGCGTGGGCTATCTTCGACAAAGCGCCGCCGCGATGGCAAAATCTGCCATGATTTCATTCTTCCGGCATTTCCGGGAGGAGTTGATAACGGCGGCTTAGGCCACCAGCCAGGGAGTCTCCCCCTTGATCGGTAACGCATTTGAGCGGTTTTTAAGCCGCTATAAAAGACCGCAGCGGGTGGTAAACCTCTGTTTTGTTGTGGTGTTTCTTTGTTCAACGCTGCTGACCTGGCGCGAAGTGGCGGTGCTGGAATCAGCCTATATCTCTAACCAGCGCAATAGCCTGGATAACGTCGCTACCGCGCTGGACCGGCAGCTGCAGCACAGCATCGATAACCTGTTGTTTTACCGCAATACCATGCACTACGCGCTGCAGTCGCCTATTTCGACGGACATTTCCCGTAAAACGCTGGCAGATTTCGCCATCCAGCGAACGCAACCTTACTGGCAGCTGAAGCTGGATCTTAATCGTGGCATGCCGGTTAGCGGCGTTTCCGACGAATTTGTCGCCCATAACAGCCTGCTTGGCCGCGATGAAAACTGGCTTTATCCGGAGCTGGAGGCGGCGCTGGAGTTCAGCTACATCATGCAGCTTGCCGACGCTAAGCGGGACCTGCAACGGCGGGTATTTTACGCCTCAAGGGCGGGCTTTTTCCTTTCCAGCACGCCACCGGAAAACGACCCGGCGATTGTTTCGCTCTACCATCGTTTGATTGCCCAGCCCTATTTTGTCGCCCAGTCACCGGAAAATAACCCCGGTCGTGGCCTCCAGTGGACCCACACCGATAACCCCGGCAGCCACAGCGGGCAAATAATCACCGCGTCGGTGCCGCTTGATCTGAATAACCGCTGGTATGGCGTGCTGGCGATGGATTTCCCTATCAACGGCATGCACGAATTCCTCCAGGCGCTTTCTCACGATCGCTATGAAGGCAAGGTTATGCTGTTTGACAGACAGTTCTCGCTGATTGCTACGGCGGCTGACCACGTGTCGCTCGCGCCGGTGTTTAACGAAAAACAACAGGCCGAGATTGCACGCTCCATGGAAAACGGAGAAGAAGGTGAGCTGCGGATGGATACCCGCTTCGTGACGTGGGCGAAGCTGATGAACTTTGACGGCGTGTTGATCAAGGTGCATACCCTGGGCGAGGGCGTTCAGGGAGAGTTTGGTCGGATCAGCATTGTGCTGACGGTGCTTTGGCTGCTCTTTACGCTGATGCTGCTTATTTCCTGGCGAATCATCCGCCGGCTGGTGAATAACATGCTGACCCTGCAGCAGACGCTTAGCTGGCGTGCGAATTACGATACCCTTACCCGGCTCTACAATCGTGGCGCGTTCTTCGATATTGCCCACGGTCTCGCCCAGGATTGCCAACGCGAGGATAAACCTTTTTCGGTTATCCAGATGGATCTCGACTTCTTCAAAGGGATTAACGATCGCTATGGGCATCACGCCGGGGATAAGGTCCTGGCTCACGCTGCAGCGCTGCTAAGCTCAGCCCTGCGTGAGGAAGACGTGGCCGGGCGAGTGGGCGGCGAAGAGTTCTGCGTCCTGCTGCCGGGAACTAACCTTCCTGCAGCCGCGAAAGTGGCAGAGCGTATTAGATTAAGGATTCATACCAAAGAGTTGCTTCTGATGGCCGGTGAAACCATTAAAATCAGCGCCTCGTTTGGCGTCAGCTGCGCGCATGAGCGCCATGATTATGATTTTGAACACCTGCAGTCGATTGCCGACAGGCGTTTATACAAAGCGAAGCAAAACGGCCGCAATCAGGTTTGCACCCAGGACTGATCCTTCCCGCGAACGATGTCCGCTATATCATATAAGCACTGCTGATGTTTTGTTCGCGGTGTAAGCGGGAGCCGTTGCAGAAATAAGGGTAATGTTTTGCCGCGTCATACACTGCTGCCTACGGGGAAGTTTGCTGAGTTTGCGCTGAGATAATGGGAAGGAAGGGACCGGGTGGTTTAGGATAAATCTCATTTTTATCAGGTGGTCACTTTTGTTTGAGCTCAGGGGGATGGCAAAAAAAATACGTTTCATAAGCAATTAGCATCAAATTCACCACATCAATAAGGTAGCGTCTCTCCATTCTTTAAAAGAATATATCCTTGTATTCAATAAAATTTAAGGTAATGTGGTCAACACATCAGATTTCCTGATGTAACGAATTTCAAGTGCTTCTTGCTTAAGCAAGTTTTCATCCCGGCTCCCCGGCCGGGATGCTTTTCTTAGCGATTAATTTCGTTCACGCTGAAATCCCGAATATCCAGCTCAAAAGCATCCGCCAGTTCCTTATAGCTATGCCATTCCCGGCCATCAACGCTCACTCGTTGCGGGTGCTCATCGTTGCCGGCGTGCCGGATATCGCTCTCGCTAATTTCATTGATGGCGGCCAGCAGCGCGTCAACATCGACTTCCGTGTCCTGATGCGCCGCGTTACCGCTCATTTTCACGGTCTTCATCACTTTACCCTCGCCTGACTACCAGCCTTAAGTATAGACGCTTCAGATAATGCGCCAGACCGTCCGCAGAGAGGGCGCTGAAGGGCTTTTTGATCTACAATGGCAAACAATGTATCTGGAGGAAATAACCATGAAAATCAACGATCGGGTGACCGTTAAGACCGACGGAGGCCCGCGACGTTCGGGCGTTGTTCTGGCGGTGGAGCCGTTTAACGAGGGGACGATGTATCTCGTGGCGCTGGAGGATTACCCGCTGGGGATCTGGTTCTTCAACGAGTCCGGGCACCCGGACGGGATTTTCGTGGAGAGGGACGAGTAGGTTTTGGGGATGAACCTCACCCTGGAAGGGAGAGGGAATAAAAAATGTTCCACGTTGGCTGTTTTCCCCCTCTCCCTCTGGGAGAGGGACGGGGTGAGGGGAAGATTTGTTCCCGGCTCTCATCACCCCCGGCTATGACCCAACTCAGGCGGGGTTGGGCTGCCGGGAGCAGCGAAAGAGAGCGATCGCCTGGCACGATAACCGCCGCAAAAATCGGCGTAATCAGCGAATATTTCATCGCTTAATATACCTTACGATTTTGCTTCTTCAGGGTTTGCTGCTGTTGAGGTCACGCTCGTTGTTGCGGTTTTGTTACGGTTATGGGTGTCGTGAGCTTGTATTTAATCTCTGACACCGTCAGAGATTAAATACCACGGCCTTAAAGGCGTAGGGGAGAGGCGCAAGTAAAAAAAGCTACCGAAGGTTAACAAAAATACCGTTGGTGACGTTATCGGTGAGGCGAACTACATGATATATCACCTGCTTGTTGTGGGTCTTGATTTTGCGTTTAATATTCCCTTTATGCGATGAAACGGTTTTTGCCTTGATGTTCATTTGATCGGAGATTTGAATCGTTCCCTGTCCTGACATCCACATTTTCAGCATGCTGGACTCTGTGCGACTAAGAGAAAGTGTCGGCAAATTAATATGTCCAATACATTGTGCATTTTTTGCTAAGTATTCCGCTAAAATATCGTCTAAAGATTCAGGCTTGATGGATTTCGAACTGATCAACAGGTTTTCCCGAACCAGCAGATATTCATCAAAATGAATATTGGCAATAGCCATAAAGACTAAAAATAGCGTCCCTGGATGTTGATTAATGATCTGCTTTATTTGCTGATTGCTTTCCGGGTCATGAATAAAGCAGTCTTCATTAATAAACACCACGCTGGGTGCCTGCAACCGGCATGCCTGTGCCAGCTGTTCTACCGTTTCTACATCTGTAATGTGCCGTTTTCTAACCCCGCGGCTGGCTAAGTAGCCGACAAGCCCCAGCCGGGTATAGCTGCATAAGTCCATAATAATCGTTGACATAGCAAACCCTCACTAAGCGCGTTATACCCGCAATAAGCCGCAGTGCAGATTGAAAGCTGTACTGGTTTTACCAGTGACTGACGAGGTCAATCTCAGGGCAAAACCCGCCCGCCGCATTTCCGCAGTTCGAATTATTTTGGGTAACCATTATTAATAATTTAAAAGGCGAAATCACTATCCCGGAAAGTTGCCTATAATTTGCCAGGAATGTTCTTAAAGTAAAGTGAATGTTGCGTATTGTGAGCAAGGTAAAAACTTATATTCCGCGCCAGATATATCTTGGCGGATGTTATTAACAATTTTTTTTAGGAATATCCTCAGAGAGGCATCATGAAAGGTGTGGGAATTAATTTGCGGGGATTTCGCTGACTATATCCGCGAGAAGGTCAAAAATCTCGCCGAATAAATGCTCGGTGAAGGGGGCGATAAGCGGCATCATTACCATAAAAATTAGCATCCCGATAGACAAGGTGACCGGAAAGCCGATAACAAATACCGATAGCTGGGGCGCCATACGGTTTAACAGGCCCAGGGCGATGTTAAGGGTAAGTAACAAAGTGACTAACGGCAGCGCCAGCATCAGGCCATTGAGGAATATAAGCCCGCCTGCTCGCGTCAGCGCCATAAAGGCGTTGCCGTTGATCGGATTGCCGCCGATGGGCAAGGTGTGAAAGGTATCGACCAGCATCGAAATCAGCCATAAATGGCCGTTAAAGGTGAGAAACAGCAGCATCGCCAGAATATCCAGAAACCTGGCCAGTACCGGCATGTTGAGGCGGCTGCCGGGATCGAAGAACGTGGCAAAGGAAAGGCCCATCTGCAGGCCAACAATTTCCCCGGCGGTACGCACGGCGGCAAACGCGAACTGCATCGTAAAACCCAGCGCTACGCCAATAAGAATTTGCTGCATTGCCAGCCAAAACCCGGCGGCGGAAAAAATCGTTACGCCGGTTGCGGGCAGGGAAGGCGCGATGATGAAAGTTATCATCAGGCCGAGGCCGATTTTGACGCGCTTGGGGATCGAACGCTCGCTAAGAATTGGCGCCGACATGATAAGCGCGAGCACGCGCAGCAGCGGCCAAAAATAGAGACTCAGCCAGTTAAGCCACTGGTTGCTGTCAACGTGGATCATCCAATGGTGTTCGGCAGATTAGTCAGCAGAGAGCGCATGTAGTCCAGCAGCAGGTTGAGCATCCACGGCCCGGCGATAACGATAGTCACGAACACCGCCAGGATTTTTGGAATGAAAGACAGCGTCATTTCGTTAATCTGCGTCGCCGCCTGCAGCAGGCTGATGACCAGGCCGCTTATCAGCGCCACCAGCAGCAGAGGTGCCGCAAGGGCAAGGGCGACCTTCATGGCTTCGGTGCCCATCATCATGACCGATTCTGGCGTCATTTTCTCTCTCCGCTAGCTGTAAAAACTTTGCGCTAATGAACCCACCAACAGCTGCCAGCCGTCTACCAGCACGAAAAGCATCAGCTTAAAGGGCAGGGCAATTGTCGCAGGGGGAACCATCATCATCCCGAGCGCCATCAGGACGCTGGCAATCACGAGGTCAATAATCAGGAACGGAATAAACACCGTAAAGCCAATCTGGAACGCCGTTTTCAGCTCGCTGGTGACGTAAGCCGGCAGCAAGATGCGCATAGGCACGGCTTCCGGTCCCTGCAGCGGCTGCGTATTGGCGAGGCGAGCAAACAGCGCCAGGTCTGCTTCACGCGTCTGGCGCAGCATAAACTCACGCAGCGGCTGAGCGCCTTTATCGATGGCGACTTCCATCGATATTTTGTCTTCGCTGAAAGGCTGGTAGGCGTCGCTATAAATTTTGTCGAACACCGGCGACATAATAAAAAAGGTCAGAAACAAAGCCAGGCCGACCAGCACCTGGTTAGGGGGGGCGGACGGGGTGCCGAGGGCGTTACGCAGCAGGCCAAACACAATAATGATGCGCGTGAAGCTGGTCATCATCAGCAGAATGGCCGGCAGGAAGGTCAGGGAAGTAATAAAGACCAGCGTTTGCACCGGCAGCGACCAGCTCTGCCCGCCGTTGGCGAGGGGCTGGCTTATCAGGCCCGGTAACTGCGCAAAGGCGGCGGCAGGGAGCAGCAAAAATAAGCCCGGTAACGAGAGCGTTAGCAACCGTTTCATCAATCTTTCCCGTTACGTTTAAGCAGGTTCTTCATCACTTTCTGGAAATCAGCAGGCGCAGGCGCTTTTTCCACAACGTCTGCGGCAGGCGCCGGAGGCAATGTGTGCAGATGGGTTATTTGGGTGGACGTCACGCCGAGCACCAGGCGAGCGTCCTCAACGTCCACCACCACCACGCGCTCGCGCGGGCCTACGCTCACGCTGGCGCTAATATTCAGCGACTTTTTTGCGCCAACGCCCGCGCCGGTGAAACCAAAGCGCCTGGCCAGCCAGGCGGCCACCAGGATAAAAATCACAATACCGGCCAACGCGCCGCTTACCTGAACAAGCGGCGAGCTGGCGTTGACGGTAGGCTGACTGACGGTGGCCTGGGTTTTCATTTAGCGGCTCAGGCGACGCATACGTTCTGATGGGGTAATGATGTCGGTAATACGCACGCCGTATTTGTCGGCCACCACCACCACTTCACCCTGGGCAATCAGGTAACCGTTGATCAGAATATCCAGCGGCTCACCGGCCAGCCCGTCGAGCGCCACCACGGAACCCTGCGTCAGGCGCAGCAGCTCTTTGATGGTCATACGGGTGCGGCCCAGTTCGACGGTCAGTTTGACCGGAATATCCATAATCAGGTCGATATCCTGCACGTTACCGGCAATATCATTACCTTCCAGCGCGCGGAACACGTTGTCTGCGGTACTTTTTCCGGAACTTTTCTGCTCGTTTAACGCATCAGCCCACAGATCGTCCACTGAGCCTGCATTGTCATCGGACGGTTGATTAATATCACTCATTTGGGCTGTTCCTCATTCAGCGAATTCAATATCGGGTTGATCAAATGTTCGACGCGCAGGGCATACTGGCCGTTGACCGTGCCGTACTGGCTGGTCAATACCGGCACGCCGTCTACATGCGCGATAATACGATCTGGCTTTTCGATGGGCAGCACATCGCCAGGTTTCAGTTTTAGGATTTGGGACAACCGCAGCGGGATATCGGCGAAGTTCGCCACCAACTCCAGCTCGGAATGCTGCACCTGACGCACCAGGGTGTCGCGCCAGCTTTGATCTTCCTGACGTGAGTTCTCCAGCGGAGGATTCACCAGCAGCTCGCGCAGCGGCTCAATCATGCTGAACGGCAGACAGATGTTGAACTCACCGGTCAGGTTGCCAATTTCGACGTGGAACGGGGTGTTAACCACGATGTCGTTAGGCGACGTGGTGATATTGGTAAACTTGACCTGCATTTCCGAACGAACGTATTCCACGTCCAGCGGATAAATCGCCTTCCACGCGTCGCTGTAGGATTCCAGCGCCAGCTTCAACATGCGGTTGATAACGCGCTGCTCGGTGTGGGTGAACTCGCGGCCTTCCACTTTGGTCGGGAAGCGCCCGTCACCGCCGAACAGGTTGTCGACCGCAATAAACACCAGGCTTGGTGAAAAGACCAGCAGCCCGGTGCCGCGCAGCGGCTTAAGGTGGATCAGGTTCAGGTTGGTTGGCACCGGCAGGTTGCGGGCAAACTCGTGGTACGGCTGAATACGAATCGCCCCGACGGTAATGTCCGGGCTACGGCGCAGCAGGTTAAACAGCCCCATACGGAACTGACGAGAAAAACGCTCGTTAATGATTTCCAGCGCCTGCAGGCGCTCACGCACAACGCGACGCTGGGTGTTCGGGTCATAAGGACGAATGTCGGTTTCGCCCGGCGTCCCGGCCTTCGGCTCGTCTTTATTCTCACTGTCGCCGTTTAACAGCGCATCGATTTCGGCCTGAGAAAGAATACTGTCGCCCATGGAGTTACCGCAAAATAAAGGCGGTATACAGCACGTCGCTGACTACCTGTTGAGGTTGCCCGGCGACCAGAGGCGGCGCCAGAGTAGTTTTGATCGCTTCTACCAGCTTCTGCTTGCCCGCATCGGTGGCGAGCTGGTTGGCATCCTGACGAGAGAACAGCAGCAGCAGGCGGCTGCGGACTTCCGGCAGGAATTCGCTCAGGCGCTGGCGGGTGGCTTCATCTTTCAGGCGAAGCGTAACGCCGATGTACAGGACGCGATCCGCATCACCCAGATTGACGGTAAAGGTATCCAGAGCGAAGAACACTGGCGCAGGCGGTGGCTCAGGCGCTTTGGCCTGGGCAGTGGCTGGCGTTTGCTGCATGCGCCAGTAGCTATAGCCTGCGGTTGCGCATGCGGCGAGTGTGATAAGAACCAGTATCGGCACCCAGATGGCGCGCTTACGGCCTTTCGTGATAGCGGTATCAGTCATTGAACGCTTTATTCCTGTATCGGTACTGCTGAATAGCAATTATCCCGTGTCTCCGGGCGGTCAAAGCCCGGAAAACACGCGTTTATTGTCGCTAGCTCTGGCGTTTACCCGTCAACGGGGCTCAGGCAAAGATATCCACCGCGCCGTTGCTGTTGGCCAGACGCTGCAGGCTATCGGCCACCGGCAACGGTTCTGCGTCGCTGCCGTTAAGCGAGAAACGCTCCGTGCCGCGGGCGCTTTGCTGCTGTTGCTGTTGGCCAGATTGCTGCTGGGCAAAGCTTTCGCTGCTGATGTTGCTCTGCCCCAGTTGAATACCGCTTTCCGCCAGCGCCGTGCGCAGGGTTGGCAACGCGGCTTCCAGCGCGGCACGCACGTGGCTGTGCGGGGACATCATCTGCAGCTGCGCCTGGTTATCTTCTAGTTTTAGACTAATTTGCACCTGACCGAGATCTTCCGGGTGCAATCTCAGCTCGGCGCTGTGCTGGCCCTGGCGGGTGAACAGCGTCACGTGCTGAGAAATCTGCTGTTGCCACTCATGGCTTCCCAACTGGGCGCTGATCATCGGCGCCGTTGGGGTGGCGATGTGCGTGGTCGTCGGGGTGGCGATGGTGGCGCTGCTGATGGCCGGGGTTATCTGAGGCGTAACCGGGGCCGTGTTATTTACCTGCAGAGGCGCGTTGTCACGGCCGTCGCCACCTTTGTTGGCGGCCAGTTGGGCTTTGTCGTCAGCGGGCTGCTGAGCCATGGAGGCAGCCGTTGCCGCTGCGGTTTTGCTGTCAACAAGGGCCGAGGTTGCCGGGGCTGCTTTTTTAACGTTAGCGTCGGCCGGCAGCAGGCTATCCGTGGCGCTTTTGCCTGCGGAATTACCCGCCGTGGTCAACGCAGATAACGCTTTTGTATCGATGCTGGCACCGGTTTTACCCAGCGTCGCGGGCTGTGCGGCGGAAACCGGCTGCGGCAGCATGGCAAGCAGTGCGCTCAGCGTTTGCAGCTCGGCGTCGCTCAGCGGCTTGTCGCTTTTGGCGTCTTTATCTGCCAGTTCTGGCTTGCCGCTCGCGTCGGTTTTACCGATGGAGGCGAGCAGGGCGGACAGCGCTTCTGGCTGCTCCGGCGTACTGAGCAATTCGTTCAGCACCGTCTGGCCGTCTTTGGCGTCGCCTTTCGCTGCGTTAGTGGCCGCGACTTTGCTTAAGGCCGCGCCCAGAGGCAGAGATTTGCCGTCTTCCAGCTCGACCTTGCCCGGCAGCGCTTTACTCAGCAAATCTAAAAAGCCTTCGCCGAAGCCTTTGCCATCCGCGCCCGTACCTTTTACATCCCCGGTCGCAGCGGTATCGGCCCCGTTGTTTAACAGAATTTTTGGCAATGCGATCATTCACCTTTCCTCAATGTGGCCCGCTGGGCGTATTCGTCCATCTGCTTCTGATCGAGTCTGTTCTCTGCGAGCAACAGCTCCGCTGCCTTTCTGTCCTGCAGGGTTTGCCATGCCTGCAGGCGCTTTTGTTTTTCCTGCCACGCGCCCAATGCCTGGTCGACTTTATTGGTCCACTGCATCAGCTGCTGGCGGTGCTGGTCGATAGCTTTTTCCAGCGTGCGTATAAACTGCTGGTAGTTTTGCCAGCGGGTGCTGGCAATCCCCTGGCTCATGTTGTTATTCAGGCTGTTGCTGTACTCAAACTGATAGTTAATCAGCATATTGAGCTGCTCTTCTGCCTGTTGACAGCCCCGGCGCATCTCCCCTAAACGAATCGCCGCTTTTTCTACTTCCTGGGCGGCGAGCTCACGTAATGTATCCAGTGCGCTGTTTTGGTTCATGGTCACCTCTCATCAAACCGTTGGGAAGAGCGCCTCCAGTGCGAGGCAGGCTTCTTCCCAGCTTGCGCGTTCAAAAATGCCTTGTTGCAGGAATGCTTCCAGATGCGGCCACAGTTCAATGGCCTTATCGAGCATCGGATCGCTGCCTTTGGCGTAAGCCCCCACGCTGACCAAATCACGGTTGCGCTGGAAGCTGGATAACAGCTGTTTGAAACGACGTACCCGGGCGTAATGCTGCTCGGTAATCAACGATGTCATGGCACGGCTGATAGAAGCTTCGATGTCGATGGCCGGGTAGTGGCCCGCTTCTGCCAGGCGGCGCGACAGCACAATGTGGCCGTCAAGAATGGCTCGCGCGGAGTCGGCAATCGGGTCCTGCTGATCGTCGCCTTCGGTGAGTACGGTATAAAAAGCGGTAATCGAACCACCGCCGTGAATGCCGTTGCCCGCGCGTTCAACCAGCGCCGGGAGCTTGGCGAATACCGAAGGCGGATAGCCTTTGGTGGCCGGCGGTTCGCCGATGGCGAGGGCAATTTCACGCTGCGCCATCGCGTAACGGGTCAGCGAGTCCATGATCAGCAGCACGTGCTGGCCACGGTCGCGGAAGTCTTCTGCGATACGCGTGGCGTAGGCGGCGCCCTGCATGCGCAGCAGCGGGGAAACGTCCGCCGGAGCGGCAATGACTACCGAACGCGCACGGCCTTCAGCACCGAGAATGTTCTCGATAAAATCTTTTACTTCGCGCCCACGTTCGCCTATCAGGCCCACGACGATTACGTCGGCCTGGGTGTAACGCGCCATCATGCCGAGCAGGACGCTTTTACCGACGCCGGAGCCGGCAAACAGGCCCATACGCTGGCCGCGACCTACGGTCAGCAGGGCGTTAATCGGGCGTACGCCAACGTCGAGGACATGTTCAATGGCCGTACGCTGGAGCGGGTTAAACGGCGCAGCGCCAAGCGCGCCCATCAGGTCGGTATCCGGTGAAGGCAGGCCGTCGAGCGGGCGACCGCTGCCGTCAAGCACGCGCCCCAGCAGCGCCGGGCCGAGCGGTAATTTTTTACCGCTGTGCAGGCCTTCCGCCGTGGCCGAGCGGGCATAAACCCTGGCCCCTGGCAAAATGCCTTCGACTTCTTCGAGCGGCATCAGGAACAGCTTGTGGCCGTTAAAACCGACCACTTCACATTCGACTTCGCGATCGTGCTGCTCAATGATGCAGGTTGCCCCGAGCGGCAGCTGCAGGCCGGTGGCTTCCAGAACCAGGCCGGTGGCGCGGGTCAGGCGGCCGTAGCGACGAACGGACGGCAGTTCTACCATCCGCGCTTCGAAGTTATCGAGTGTGTTCAGCCAACGGGTGAGGCGGGCGGTCATCAGAGCACTCCCGGCGCGGCCAGACGGCAAAGTTCTTGCCAGCGGGTTGCCACGCTGGCGTCGAGATCGCCCTCATCGGCGGAGACTTTGCAGCCGCCCTGATGCAGGCCTGGGTCACCGCGAAGGCGCCAGCCGTGCAGGCTTAGCGTGGCACCCAGCATTTCTTCTACCCGCTGCAAATCATCCGGGTGGACGCGAAGCTGCGGTTTACCGCTGAACAACGGCTCCTGCATCAGCAGTCCCTGAATCTGTTTGATCAGCGCATTGTTATCGACCGCTGGCGTCTCGCCGATGACCTGGCGAGCGGCTTCCAGCGCCATTTGCATCAGGCGGGAGGCGATAACGCTGTCCAGCGCGTCCAGCGTGTACTGGAACTCGCTCACTAGCTGCTGCATACGTGCGTGCACCGGAGCCTGCTGCTGACGGGCTTCATTGATGCCCTGCTCAAGCCCCTGCTGGAATCCGGCCTTGCGGCCTTCTTCTACGCCCTGATCGTGCCCTGCGGCAAAGCCCGCGCTGTGGCCCTGTTCACGCGCCTGAGCCTGCATCATCGCCAGCGTTTGCTGGAGGTCCGGCTCGCTTTCCTGCTCTTCCTCTTCTGTACTGGCTTCCGGCATCACAATCTCTTCGAAAACCGGCGTTGGGAAGGCAAGGTCGTCAGGCGTCCAGCGTTTCCATGGCAGCGTATTAGACATAGGTATCCTCGCTGGTGCCGATTACCATTTCGCCGGTCTCCGCCAGGCGACGCACGATGAGCAGGATAGCTTTCTGTTCGTTTTCGACCTGCGACAGACGTACCGGGCCACGGTTGGCAAGGTCGTCGCGCAGGATGTCCGCCGCACGCTGGGACATGTTGCGCAGGAACTTCTCGCGCAGGGCCTGCTCCGCGCCTTTGAGGGCGATAAGCAGAGATTCGGACTCCACTTCCTGCAGAAGACGCTGGATGCTGCGGTCGTCGACGGCCACGAGGTTTTCGAACAGGAACATCTCGTCGATGATTTTCTGCGCCAGCTCGCCGTCGAAGTCGCGCACGGCGGTAATAACGGCCTCTTCCTGCTGGGTTTTCATCAGGTTGATGATTTCCGCAGCGGTTCTTACGCCGCCCATTTTGCTGCGCTTGAGGTTCTGGCCGTCGAGCAGGTTGTTCAGTACCTCGGTCAGCTCCGCCAGCGCGGCAGGCTGGACGCCGCCAAAGGTGGCGATACGCAGCATCACGTCGTTGCGCAGGCGCTCGTCGAACAGCGCCAGAATGTCCGCGGCCTGGCCACGCTTGAGGTGAACCAGAATGGTGGCGATGATCTGCGGGTGCTCGTCGCGAATAAGGTCTGCGGCGCTCTGCGGCTCCATAAAGTTGAGCGTTTCGATGCCGCTCGTGGTGTCGCGCGTTTCGAGAATATCTTCCAGCAGGCTGGAGGCGCGTTCTTCGCCCAGCGCCTTGATCAATACGGTACGCAGGTAGTCGTTGGCGTTGATGCTCAGCGCCGCGAACTGTTCCGCTTCCTGCTCAAACTCCGCCAGCACTTCGGTCAGGACTTTGTTGGAGATCTGATGGGTGTTCGCCATCGCGGCACTTAAATGCTGCACTTCACGCGGGCTGAGGTGCTTGAACACCTCCGCGGCGCGGTCTTCACCAATGGTCATCAGCAGGATGGCGCTCTTTTCGGTTCCGGTCATACTCATATTTCAGTACTCATCCATTGGCGGATCACCAGCGCGACTACGCGAGGATCGTTATCGGACATATCACGAATTCGCTGACTCATGACTTCTGCGCTCAGGCGCTGGTTAGCTTTACGCTGCTGCTGTTGCTCGTCACGGCTAAGCGTAACGGCCACGGCTTCTTCTTCGGCTTTAACGCTCTGCTTCGCTTCGTTAGTGGCTTTCAGGATTTCCGCGCGGCGAGTCAGCTGCGGACGAATCGCTTTACGCCATATCAGCCAGGCAACAATCAGCACAATCAGCCAGCGACCTGCGGAGAGCAGCATGTCGAAGAAGGCCGGAGACTTCCAGAATGGCAGGCTGCTGCCGGCGTCGTCTTCGGTGGCGGTAAACTGAGAGTTGACCACGTTCAGGGTGTCGCCACGGGTTTCTGAATAGCCCATCGCTTCACGCGTCAGGTTTTCAATCTGCTTCATCTGATCGGCGGTCAGCGGCAAAGGTTTGCCGTCGGCAAGCGTACGGTAGTTCACTACCACGGCTACCGACAGGCGCTGGATATCGCCCACGTTCAGCTTGGTGTGGCGAATGGTGCGGTCCACTTCATAGTTGGTGGTTTCGTCACGTGACGTGTTGCTGCTGCCGTTCTGGCTGGACGTGCTGGTCTGGTTCTGCTGGCCGTTATTGGCCTGCTGATTGGCCTGGTTATTGTTCTGCGGCGGCGTTGAAATTGGCGCCGTGTTAGCCGGAGCGGGCTGGTTGGAAAGCGCGCCCGGCACGCCGCCAGGGAACTGACCGTTAACCTGAGAGGTCTGGTTCAGCTGGCGTGAACGCACCGCCGTTTGAGCCGGATCGCCGTTCGGGTGGTATTGCTCTTCGGTCTGCTCTTTATTAGCAAAATCAATCTGCGCGGTGACCTGGGCGTGAACGTTGCCGTTGCCGACTATCGGCCCGAGGATAGATTCAATGCGGCGCTGGTAGCGGCTTTCAACGTCGTTGGCGTATTTGAGCTGCGCATCGTTAAGATCGCGTCCGGCGTTGTTCGACTGAGTCAGCAGGTGGCCTGCCTGGTCAACCAGCGTGACGTTACCCGGCGGTAAACCCGCCACGGCGCTGGAAACCATGTGCACGACGGCGTTGATTTGCCCTTCGTCCAGCGCGCGGCCAGGTTCAAGGCTCAGGGTAACGGAGGCGGAAGGGGATTTTTGCTCACGAACAAACAGAGAAGGTTTTGGCATCGCAAGGTGAACGCGGGCGTTTTTCACCGGGCCAAGCGTTTCGATAGTGCGGGCCAGTTCGCCTTCCAGCGCGCGCTGGTAGTTCACCTGCTCGCTAAACTGACTGATACCAAACTTTTCCTGATCCAGAAGCTCGAAGCCCACGGCACCGCCTTTCGGCAGACCTTGCTGAGCCAGGCGTAGACGCAGATCGTAGACGTTATCTGCCGGGACCATAATGGCGCTACCGTTGTCTGAGAAGCGGTAGGGGATATTCATTTGCTGAAGCTGGGTCACAATCGCGCCCCCATCCTGATCGGCGAGATTGCTGTAAAGCACGCGGTAATCAGGCGCTTTTGCCCACAGTACCAGGGCCACCAGCACGGCAACGGCGGCGGCTCCGCCCATCATCAGCGGAATTCTTGGATTTGCACGAAGGCGATTCAACCACTCAAGAGTCTTGTTTTGCGGCGTTTGTGCCTGAGCAGCAGTGGTCATTCCACACCTCGCGGCTTAGCGTTGACAAAATTTTTAGAGTAATGAGTGAACAAGACTGACTCCCGGGTCGACAAACACGACAAAAGTTCCATATGGATGGCAGTGTCATTATTTTCGTTTCGGGAAATTTCGATGGCTGAATTAGCTCTATTTTTTACGTCTATTTAACGCCTTTATCCTATTGACAAGGTGGTAATCTTGTCCCGCTTAACAAAAACGGGGCTAAAAAATGGCAATTCAGGGTATCGAAGGCGTACTGCAACAACTTCAGACGACCGCGCTGGCGGCGACCAATCCCGCGGCATCGGCTGCTGCGCCAACGGTCAGTTTTGCCGGCGAGCTGCAGGCGGCTTTAGGGCGCATCAGCGAAACGTCCAATACCGCGCGCGCTCAGTCAGAGAAGTTTGCCCTGGGCACCCCTGGCGTAGCGCTGAATGACGTAATGGTCGATTTGCAAAAATCTTCCGTTTCTCTGGCGATGGGTATTCAGGTACGTAACAAGCTGGTTGCAGCCTACCAGGAAGTGATGAACATGCAGGTGTAGGTGATTAAGCTATTTGATTTTACTGAATAATTTAATCAAACCACTTTTGCGTGGGGCATGGATGGGGCAAATGACGATAATTTCTGGTTCAGGATGGCAAGCTGCTCACGGTCATTATCAGTCATCCACTTTCCGTAAACCTGATAAACCATCTGGGCATTGGCGTGTCCCATTTGAGAAGCTATAAAGTTTGGGTTGGCTCCAGCCGTTAATGACCAACATGCATATGTGTGCCTGGACTGATACGCTTTACGATAGCGTAAACCAGCACGACGCATTGCTGCCTCCCAACTCTGATTTACTGAGCCAACCGCATAGTGATTCCCAGACCGTCCGTTCTTTGCATGCAAAGAAGGATTAAACACAAAGGTGCATTTGTGTACCTCCTTCTTTTTGTACTCCCTTAAAACCACATCGATCTCATGTTGTTTTCCTAATCTGGTTAGTTCAGCCTGATCGCGCAAAACCTCCAGAGCAGCATCAATAAGTATGATGACCCTGTCTGTGCCCGCGTCTGTTTTTGGCGGGGTGAACTCTTTGGTTAAGGTATGGTTTCTTTTGACGGTCAAAGTTCCAGCTTTGAGGTCAATGTCTTCCCATGCAATGCCACACATCTCACCATGCCTCAATCCCGTATACACGGCCAAGGACCAGAAGTTCTTAACCTGTCGATTTGAACATGCATCAATCAGTCGAACAAATTCATCACGAGTAAGAGGATCTGGCTCTACTTTGGAACGGCGAAGCGGAGACATCCCATCCATGGGATTTTCGCTGATATAGCCATTGGCTTTAGCAAAGCCCATCATCCCGTAGATAACACCCATGTAGAAATTTACCGTTGCTACTGAACGACCTTTAACTATCGACTTATGGCCGCGCTTTGGGTTCTGCATGCCTGTGAGAAGTGACTTCCTCAGTGACATCATCTTTTCCTGATTAATGGAAGACAGAAGGGTGAATTCTCCGAGCATCGGCAGAGTGTTTCTCGCTGCAGACTTATACCGACCCATAGTGTTGTTGCAGATGTCTATTTCCTTGAGGGAAAGCCATTTTTCACATAACTCACCCACTGTTATATCGATCCTTTCCTCGCCAAATTTAGAAAGGTTAATCGAATCAGGGAACTGTGCTGAATAGCTGAATGAACCGGTCTTAATCGCAAAGCAGACGGCAGACCTGAGGTCTCCTGCAGACTTCCTGTTTTTTGGCGTGTCCGGGATGCTCAGTTTCTCCCTCACCCTCGATCCCTTGTACATAAACCATATGCGCAAAAAACCTCCATGGTTCTCTACGCCTGGCGGATAGCTGACTTTAGTCATTACTGCTCCTTAGTGGATAAAAAGAATCGGTAGGTTAAGCTTTTTTCCGTGCAACAGCACCTGGCTGATTCGATGCCTGACGCTCAATCCACACGTTTATCTCGGCCAGGTTATACATGCACTCGCTAGTCGGCTTCGGCTCACCTTCTGGAGAAACGTGAAGATATTGCCTTCCCTGCATCCATGATGCCTTCCTTGCTCTCTTTATCGTCCCCTCCCGCAGTCCTGTAATTTGCATCAACTTCTCTTCGGTTACCCACTTATTAGGCACTAGTTGAATCACTTCACTCATAACTTCCTCCCAATAAAAAACCGGCTCAGTGGCCGGATTTAGCGATGATTATTCGATGCGGATTCCGGGCATCCCTCCGGTAGCGATGACATCGTAGATAAGCTCTGCTGAGTGCGCATTACTAGCAGAGTTGCGACAGATGTCTGCCATTGCACTTACGGCTAAATCGCGCTTCCTGTCTGCTTCTGAACGGATAGGGCGGAAGCTCAAGGTTTTGTGCTTGTATGCATCAACGTTATCAATTCTGTAGTCATGCAGAACAACGATTTCACCTGCCATGTACTCGACGCGGAAGCGAGTCCACACGCGACTATCATCGCCTTCAAAATGAACCTCAACCTCAGTGCCTGCTGGGATTGGATAATCGCCATCCCACTCGGGCTTCTTAGATGCCACTAGTGCAGCTTCGTATTGCTCTCGTGTGACCTCTGCCAATTCCCAATCATCGGCGAGCGCAAAACCCAAGAGGGATGAACCGCCGCCAGCTCGATAAATATTTCCTGTGCGCCCTTGCACGAGCGCATGGATGTTCTCTGATGGCCACCCGCCACGCTTAGGAAGCTCTTTCACCAAAATCTCTAATAAAGTCATCACATCCTCCATAAACAACAAAACCCGCCGTAGCGAGTTCAGATAGAAAGAAACCCGCACTTGGCGGGCTATTCAGGCTTTGGTGCTGCGGCTATCGTGAAGAAGCCCTGACCAGAGCACTCCTCATACATCTGCCGTGCCGTTGCCAGTGCGCTATCCTTCTGAGCATCGTTGAGCAGATAAAAATCATGCCTGTAGCGCATAGCGATGCTATTTAAATGCGCCTTACTTGGAACCTTGGGCACCATCACCCAGCCCCCAGGCAGCTGCGGCGCTGCGTATAAGCCGACGGTGTAACCCTCTATAGCATTTCGCTTTCGGTCAGCAGGCCAAGCCCGGAGGTATAGCCCGGTAGCCTGCATGTTAGAAATCTCATGCTTCTCGGTGAACGCCACCGGCTCTTTCCCCGCTTCCCGCAATGCAAGTAGCTCGCGTAAACCATCCGCGGCCTGCAGCAGTTCCTGCGCCGCGCTTACATTGCCAAACTTGACGTTATCAGCCACATGCTCAAGTCTGCCAATAACGTATTCCAGGCGCTCATTGCTCAGGTTATTCATAAAGCCTCCTTCATGCTGTCTATTCTGCCTATTAGGCCGCTGAACAGTGCCGGGTGTATTTGGTCGCAAACATCCTTGAATTTCCCTGCCAGGAGTGTTTTTTGTTTGTGCCACTCCAGGTGGGCTGATACCGCATCATCAAATGAACCAAGGTGCTTTCTCTTCCCATTGACATTTATGTAGGAGTCAAACTTCTTCTTGAATTTACTTTTTGATGCTCCAGCAGGAAGACCGTTTTTCTTAACATTTCCAGCAGTCGTGAAGGTATTTAGTTCTTGGGGAATGAAAACGCAGGTGCTTGGTGAATAAACTTTATTGCCTGGAACAAGAAGATCTTTGTCAAGATGCCAGCCATCAACATGATTTAAGTCCCACCACTCCTTGAAGGCGCTGAAACTTTTCCACTCATCACACACCTTGCAGCCTTGGTAGTGTTTGCGCTTTTGTTGCTCCTTTTTGTCGTAGCAGCGCTTAATCATGTCTCGCCAAACTTGGTAGCTTTTGATATTGAACCTTCTCTTGCCAGACAAAAATGAAACAACACCGGGAAAATCATTAAAACCAAATCCATATACAGGAATCAGCGCTTCGAGTTGTTTAGTCATTGCTGGCCTCCTCACATTCGTGCATTTCTGGCTCATCCGCTTTGTAATAACCGCCGCAAAATCCGCAACGAACGTCCGGGGCTTCATCGTAATTTGCCGTGCCGGTAATCATCCCGCGCTCTTTCAGCGCTTCGGTGTTATTGCTCATCGCTGGCCCCATTGCGCAGTTCAGATGCGAATCCAGTACAGAGAAGAACTACACCTTTCCACTTGCGTTGCATCGCCTTATCCCCGGTGTGACGTTGATATTCTTGTCCTGCAAATTTTGATAAGGCATCAACACCCTGGGCGCGTATCTCTGCCAGCGCGGCGTCGGTGGCGCGAGTTTCGATATTCGGCAGTAACGCATAGTCGCAAACTGTCTCGATTGCCGGATCACAACTGTCATCACCGGTGAGCGGGCGCTCATCGACCTTCGTTGAGCTTTGCATAATGATCCCCCAGCACACGCTGCTGGTTTCTTCATCCCAGCCGTCGCAGGCATCACCGCGATAGTCGTCGATCGCTCCTTCGGCTGACTCAATCGCTTCCTTAGCCGACTTGTGCCACTCAAAGCCATGTTCTGAACCGTAGGAGAAGAATCCTGCAGCAGACTCACCAGACCTCAAGTCCGCGTTCTCCGCCGCCAGCCCCTGCACCTGCGCGGTGAGGTTCGTCACCGTGGCTTCGTAGGCGGTTAACTGGCGCTGGAGTTCGGCTATCTGCATGTCACGCCAGCCAAGCTCCGCTGCAATATCGGATTTGCTGTGAAGCCCTTCGCCGGTCATCGCTGACACGTGGCGGCAGTAGTGTCCGCCTGCTTCGTCCAGCGCCATAAGGTCACGTTCGGCGTAAAATTTATTTGTCATAGTCTTTCCTTAAGCGTCCCGTTAATGACGCCAATGTGATAGAGGAGTTGATAGATAGTGAATCGTGGAGATATGCGGCGCTCGTAGCTGAGAAGGATTCTGCGGTTGATGACTTCCCTGTCTTTTATGCTCTTGGCTTCCTCTGCCTTCCACGCTCCCTGAATCTCTTTCCAGCACTGACGAGCGGTTGCGCGAATGGCGTTAAGCTCTGCTGTTTCCATTGCGTATCATCCGGTTCAGATACTTGTTCTGGTTCACACTGGGAAAGCTGCAGCGAGCTAATAGCTCTGCTTTGGTGGGCATGGGTGCTTTGCAGGATTTATGGCGAGCTGATGCGTCACCCGGCGTTACATCCGGGTTGAACTGATGGCTAAACATGCTCACGCTCCACGTATTCAGAGATTTGTTTGCTGACGGACTGGCTGAGGTTTTCGATATGCAGAACCAGAGCTTGCAGGGACTGAGCTTCAGAGGTAAGGATTTCTCGATGGCAAAGCTCTTTTACCAGGTGCTCAAATTTGGAGTAGTACCGAGCTGAACTAAGGCCTTCCTTGCCAGCGTTATCGCCTTTTTCGATGATTACCTTCTCGCGTAAAACGAGGTCGTGAACAGTCCCGGTAATGACGTATTTACCGATTTCGATGTGAAGCTTCATGATGTTTTCCTGTTATCAGGCGCAAAGACCTAGCGAGGCGGCCAGTAGCTTTAGCCGCTCGTTTTCTTTCTCTGCGATTAATTGGGCTTTGAATGGGTTGGTTTCGATTCGGTTGTCTGGGGTAATCCAGCCACGGCGTTGGTAGAGATAGGGAAGGGTTACGCGGCCTGCGGTTATGGGGTCGTAGATGCCTTTCAAATCACCCTCACTTAATGATGAGGGATGGCTTGCCAAGCTTGATAGCAGCACCAGGGATGTCTATGCCAGCCTCAATCTGATGCTTTATTGCGAGCTTGTCAGGCTTGATGGTGGTTTCGTACTCGACGAACTCAGCAGGAATTAACCCAGCATCGACAATCTCAACGCATTTAGATGGCGCCCTAACGGTGACCTGATGAATCCCTGCTTTGATGGACTTCTTGCCAATTGTTTCCAAGGATGCAGCGATGTATGCCTTGATGCTTTCCACCTTGCCTTCGGTTGACCTAGCTCGCTCAGAAAGCTTCTTCGCCTCATCCTTGAGGGCGCCAGCATAGGATGATTCGTTTTTGCAGATTGCCAGCAGCTGCTCAACCTTATCGGTGAATTCTCCATCCAGACCCTCAATGGTGTCGGCGATCATCTCGGGCTCTAAGTCAGCGTCCAGCAACTGAGCGTACTGATTTGCGACTTCATACAGTTTGGTCATCGGTAACGGCCTCTAATTTAGCTTTGCATTCTGCGTAAATGGCCTGGATGTTTTGCTGCAACTTCATCCCGGCAGTCATCTTATAAGCGGTCTGGAAAAGACGTTTAAGCGAGTCCATTCCATCTGCTTTTTCCATTTCGTCGCAGAGAACCTTCACTTTGTCGAAAACTTCCTGTTGTCGTTGCTTTTCGGTAAGAACGACCTCGCTTTCCGTCGTGTGTGGCATCACTGGCTCCTGGTGAATTCCCTCTTCCTCATTGATAACGTGAATTGCGTTATCCAGGCGCTCAGCGCGAGGCCAGTATTTGCTTGCTCTCTTAACGATGGTTTTACGGGCCATCTCTTCCCAGAAGTTTTTCCATGGTCCATTTTTTGCCTTGCTTGTTGCTTCCGTAGCTTTGATTTCTGCCAGGCTCATTTCTTCAGTGAGATAGTCTCCATCAGGAGTTTTCACCGTGCAGTAGCCACCGACTACAGTTCCGCGGTCGCCGAATGCGTTGTATTTATGCGTCGGTGCAGTGTCGAGGCCATTCGATTCGTAGGTATCGTTTGAATAAACCAGTTTGCACTGACCCCACTTAATTGATCCGGCAGACTGAGCGAGGTGAAGAAGCCCCATGTAGCTGATATCAAGGCAAACCATGCCGTCGCGAGGGACCAGGTAAGCAAGCTTGCTGGCTGGGTTGAGAGTGATTCCAATGGCCGCTACGTTGATGATTGCGTTCTGTGCGCTGACAGGGTTAGCCATTGCTGTTTTTGTCAGGTAGTCATTGCGCTGGAATAGCTGCATTGCGAACTGGCTTTCCTTGGCCCATGTCACTGCCTGGTCGGTAAGCGCCCCGCAGAAAAGATGCTCCTGCTGTTTTACGAACTCGACGATATTCATTACGCCGCCTCCCTGTGTTCGTGTTTGGCTTTGAAAATCCCGAATGCATACTCAGCAGTTACCCGCGCCGTTAATGCATCCCAGAACCACTCAGAGGACTTTTCCTGATAATCCACATCATCACCTTCGAGATACTCAACGGCGTCTGCTGTGTTCTCGTCAGGCTTAAAATTGCGGAGTATCGTGGTTATCGGATCAGAACCTTTAGCTAGGCGCTCAACCTCTTCGGAAATTCGCTCGTTGTCGCGCTCGCTCAGGCCGGAAATGATGGCCTTAATTTCCTGCTTATCGGCATAAGTCAGTCTCATGATTCCTCCTTCACTGGCTCAGGAATTTTCACCGGTACGCCGAGGTCTTTAAGCAACCTGGCGAATTGTGCGTCGGTCATATCGCGAGGGGATTTGTTATTCATTTTCCCCTCCGGTACCACGGATGATTGATTGCAGACTTCATCTCTTCTCTGGCCTGCTGCCACATCTGGCCGTCGCCGAGATATCGAGCGATAACGGCCTTGCTCTGCGCTGCTTTGAGCTTGTTGTGGTTGATGCTCAGATGCTGTTGCATAAGGCCTCCAGTTGCTTGCGTGCTGCTTTGATGATTTGCTTAAAGCGACGGGATAATTCGGATTCTGGCGGGTAATAAGCGGACATGACGCCGCTACCCGCGATGGCGTACATCATGGGCTGTTCCTTAATTAATTTGTTTTGTATTTGATTTCGTAGAGTTCGGTAGTGACTTGATTTAGACGGCTCTGTAGTTCATTCAGATTTCTCGCCTGAGTCTCTATCACTTGGCGTGAAACTTCTCCAGACGCCATGGCAATTGCTAGCCGGGCTTTGTCAAGAACTGTTCCTTTTCCTGAAAATTTCTCGTGACCACAAAGCGATGAGCCAGAGAAGCCGTTCTCTGTCATGCCGTAAATGTCGATAATTTGCTCTGTTACGTGTTTTATTACGGCGTCGTAGCATGAAAGCGTTTCAATCAGTTCAACCTGCTGCTCGCCACTCATTAGTTCTACTAGCGATGAAAAATCATTCAGAGATATCGTGATGCCATGTGAGGATTTAATTTCGATGCTCATATGTCTGTCCTGTTTAGTTGTGCTCATTAATCAGCGACTGCGCTCAGTAATAAACGCGAATAAAAAAGCCGCACGAGGGCGGCTTATGACTACTGTTTTTCTACTGCTTTATGAGACCTGTAATCTTCAATAGCGTTAGCTATCGTTTCGATTGGGTCATGCTCTTGCGAGATAACTTCGCGGATTGACTCCTCGCTCGCATTAATCACGCCATCACCCAAATAAAACGCCAGGGCATTGATGATTTCTTCATACGGTGTTTCTTCCATACTTTTCTCCAGTTAAAAAGAAGCCCGCACAGTGGCGGGCAAACAATGATTCAGTATCAGCTCTCATTGGCATCTCATCATGTAAAGACTGATGTTCCTACAGCTAGACGGCGATGCCCCGCCGCAAGAATGTTCATTGCCGCATTTATATCGCGGTCGTGTGTTTCTCCGCACTCAACACATGTCCATTCTCTTATTCGCAAGCCTGTCCTACCTTTCGGACTGTTTTCGGATATGCATCCGCAACACGAACAAGCCTGGGTGGAGTAGTTTTCGTTTACGATTTCAAACACCACTGACCGCGCAATCGCTTTATATTCCAGTTGTGTTTTTAGCATTGACCAGCCAGCGTCCAGGACGCTTTTTGCCATTTTGGTTTTAACAAGCTTTGTGGAACTTACATCTCCGACAAATATCGCCGCATTCTGATTAACTAGCTCAGTAGTAAATTTGTGAATCGCATCCTTTCTGCGATTTTTAATTTTTGCGTGTATCGATCTGACTCTGCTTTTCTTTCTTGCCCTTTGTGAAACCCCAAGTGATGACTGCAGTTGTCTGTAAAAACCCCCAGAGGAAAGTCGCATTCCAGTTGATGTGGTAGCCACATCCTTTAACCCCAAATCAATTCCTATCGATGAGGTAGCATTTGTCTGCTCAGCATCAAATTTAACGCATATATTTAAGTACCATCTGCCCCTTCTGTCTTCGGAGAAGCATCCCGATCTTAAATCGTAATTGCCAATCCCATAGGTATCCCATACCTTAAAGTCATAGCCAGCAAACCTGATAGAGTCTTTTGACCATGTGACAGACCTTGATTTAAATGGCACCCAACCAAGAGACCTTCCTGACCCATGACTAATGCGCCAACGAAGCTTTGATCTCCTTGATTTGTTCCTTGATTTAGCATGTACAGCTATAGCCTCCTGAACAGTTGAGCTTCCTATGCTCCAATTGTTTATCTTTTGAATTCCAGATGTGGCCTTTTGCAATTCAAAAGCAGATAGCCATTTTGGTACCTGAGGCCCGTAATCCGAATGATTTTTATATGAATTGCAACTGATTTCATTTACAAGATTAAAAACCTGATTCACTTCTCTCGACATCCTTATAAGAAGTCTTGCGTGTCGGTCCTTTACCCTCAGAGATAGGGTTTTAAACATCTCGCTCATAAATGAAATCCTGTACTAATAGCAATCCATATTTATATAGCTAATTGCATCTCAGTGAAAGCTGATGCGGAGGTTACTCGGTGGGTGGTGCGGGAATTTTCATCCAGTGGGTGAATGCATTTAGTGACCTCGGGTCAGCATCTGCATTGGCTGAAAACCACATTCTTTCCCCTGAAATCATGTCATCTTCGACAAAGTGCGTTTCAACCCAGGTTGTGTCGTCAGTAGCGACAATCACGTATTCGCCTTCCGCTGGCATCTGTTTGCTGCATGGAATCCACTCCATATCCTCACCCTCTATTTAGTTGTGCGCCGAGAATCACTCATCTTCATCATCGAGTCCGTTATAGCATTCACGGCAAAAATCATCCCATTCACCATAAACCTCACCTTCTTTAAGGTGCTTACCGCATCCATCGCATACTGCATATGGCTCACTCATCACTCACCTCTGTTAAACCGTATGTAATAAAAAAGGCCGCCTAAGCGACCTACTGATAGTTATCTTCGTCGTATTCGTTCATGTTCACCTCAAATTAACGAGCAGTAACGCTCTCAGATTTACGATAGCCCGCCCGATATAGCGATATCTCTGGAAGGCAGCAGCTGCCATCCGTATAAACTTTGGTGTCCTGGGCGATTAATGCTTTCTGCACCCGGTCAACCTTTCGATTCAGCGTCAACACCTGGCGCTGCGGCTTTGCGCTTACTCCCACTAACAGGGGGTTAGCAGCTTTCCATTCAGCCTGTTTAGCTGCGCGGCGTTCGCGGCGACGTGCTTGTGAGTCCATACATCCTCCTGTCAGTGTGTTTAGGTAGATGGCGCGCCAGATGCTTATCTTCTGGTTGCTTCGGCGAGCTGCAATTCACGCCATCTCCAAAACAAACTGTTTCGGTGTATTTGCGCTTCTTCAGCGCTATCTGTTAATGAGCATTCACCGTCCTGGTGAGTAGTGCGTCCTGCTGATGAAACTAAGTATACAGATGGTAAACTTCATTGCAAATACAATTCGTATCATTGCGTTGTGATTAAATACAGATTGTTGATTGCTAAAGTAATTTATTTTTGTAAATGCCATCTCAGTGGCTGTGCGGTGGGTGGTTTTGGTGATTTGGTGGCTAGTGAGGCTGGGTAGTGCGGTGCTGTGCCTGGTTAGCTGCCGGGGTAGCGGCGCTCTGTGGATCAGTAGCGGGCAGGTGGGTTTTTAAGAAAATTGGGATCTGGAATTAAAGCATTGATATATATGGAATGATTGTTTATGCGGTGTTTGTAAGTTATTGATTTTATCGGTGGGCGCGTAAATTTGGGATCACGCTATTACAGGCAACAAAAACCCGGCTCGGTGGCCGGGTTGCATGTGTTACTTTTGGTTTTCACTTTTTGCTTTCTGGGCTGCCTGCTCAACTTGAATTGCCGTCAGAGTCTTCCCGATGTCATCCAGCTTGTCAGCTACTCTATTAAAACCCTGGGTCATGTCGTTGCGAAGCGCTGCATTGTCATCTGAGGCTGCCTTTCTGTCTGCTGCCATTTGCACTCTAATTTCTGACATCTGCGCATCTATTCTGTTTTGAGTCAGATTGAAGAAGCCAAAAACAGCGAGAATGACCAAGGCAAGGAAAGGCCAGCTGATTTTTAGAGCGTGAAGAAGCTCCTGCACATATGTTTTATTTGTCACTTGCTCCTCCTCAATCTCAATGGTTACAGTTTCAACAGCATACATTTTGCTGCCATCTTCATTGTCTATTCTAACACCGATTGCCTCTCGGTACGCGCTTTTCACTGTACCAGGTTTTGGCTCCCAAGCAAGATCATCCCACGGTATTACATTCATAACTTGCCGCTCGCTTCGAGTTTCCTCACTACTGAGCTGCAGTTGAATAGCATCGTATAGCCGCAGGTGTCACAGATAAGCGTGTAGTTCCAGACGCCTTTCCCTTGAAGCTGAGGGATCGGTAGTGTAACTATCATCGGCTTCTTTTTGTCATCATGGGAAGCTGCTACAGCCCAGTTGCCACTTTTGCAAACAGGGCATTTTACTGTGTCCCGGTTGGCATTCAGAGAATTGAAGTATGATTCCAGCCCTTCAATATCAAGTGCCATAGCCAGCTCTGGCATGCTTTTCTTATTATCAGACATTATTCATCCTTAAAATCAAATTGCAGCCTGTGTGCGGCCTCTACTCGAACGTCTCGTCAGGCCATTGGGACTTGACCACCTTGCCGATCACCCTACATGTCTCATTGCACGGTATGCTCTGGTAGCGCGGGTTAGGGTTAAGCGGCTCCAGCCAGGGCTGCCCGTCATCCCACGTGAACTTCTTGAAAGTCACCTCTGTATCACCAAACACACTGGCAACACAGAAATCACCTGGATTAACGTCCTCTGCTGGGTCTACCAGTATCAACATGCCTTCAGGGAAGCTGGGTTTAAGACCCTGCGGCGCAGTCATAGAGTGACCAGATACCTCAAGCCAGAACGAATCGTTGCTCGCCTTCTTGGTTGTGGCTACAAGCCTCTGTGCGTCGCGTTCAGTGAATGTTCCTACCTCTGCAAACTGACCAGCCTGAACAGTAGTGAAGAGCGGGTATTCATATTGAGGAGTTACTGGTTTTCCTTCAGAAAACTCCCCAACAGTGAATGTCCCATCAGAATTTAATTTAACATCCTTAACCCCAAGCATCTCGAAGACAGCGCCTATTTCCTGAAGTGACGGATTTCTCCTTCCATTCAGCCAATGGCTTACCGCGCCTTTGGTTACCCCAAGGCGTTCCGCAACCTTATCCTGGTTTAAACCAAGCGCATCGATCCTTTGCTTCGCAATATCGTACCAGTTCATTTTCATCCCTAAATTATACATTCCGTATCAATCGTTGATAGTCACAACTCGTAAACCATGTATTGCGATTTTGAATACGATGTGTATACTTAACATTGAGAAAGGAGAACCCTATGAATAACATTCGCACTTTTCGTGAGCGCTTTGGGTTAACGCAGGGAGACCTTGCAAAAATCGTTGGTTGTACTCGTGGAGCAATCTGTCACTACGAGACCGGGCGAAGAGGGATGGACATCAATTTATGCCGAACTTTCATCGAGGCATTTAAAGAGTACGGCCATAACGTAACCATTGATGACCTTTTCCCACCTAAAGCAGCATAAGCACCACCCCCGCTCTTTACACATCCCGAGCTGAAGAAGCTCAGTAATCCAAAAGAATACAAATCTCAGTGGCGACCGCTACGGCTTCGTCACGTAACTCATTAACTATGGAAATTATTACGCATGGAGCACGCAAGCTACAGCAAACCAACCCAACGCGAGATTGATCGCGCAGAGACAGACTTACTCATAACCGTATCTCAGCTAACCGGCAGAACCTTTGCAGAGCTTGCTGGATGGCATGAATCGAAGGTAAGTCGCATGAACTGGCGTGATATCGCCACAGTTTTCTGCATAGCCAGGATAGCTATTGAGGTGAGTCCTATTGGACGGGTATTGCAGGAAATTAAGCAGGTTGCAGGAAAGAAAAAATCCCCGGCGGCAACCGAGGATTCTAAGCAAATAACCATGAAATTCTAGTCGTAATAACTGGATCAATTCACAGGAGTAATTCTAATGCCGAAACGAAGAAATTACCAGGAAAAAGAAGAGCGCCGCCAGCCGGATTCACCTGATGGATTGGTCGTTGCAGCTGCCAATAACAAGCCGTTTGCAGAGCGGTTTATTGGCGTTTTCAGACTAGCCAAAGCAGGAGTGAAGAAAGATGGGCGTCGTTAAGTTATCAGACTACAGGCCGCCGCTGGAGGTCGTGGAGCATCGCGTGGCGCAACTCGAAGATGGCTTTACTCGCATAGCGAATGAGCTACTGGATGCCGCTATGGCCTCCGGGCTGAGCGAAACGGAACTTTGCGTACTGCTTGCTGTATTGAGAAAAACCTACGGGTTTAGCAAGAAGATGGACTGGATAAGCAACGAGCAACTGGAAGAGATGATAGCCAAGCATCATACCCACTGCTCAACGGCTAAGAACCTGCTTATCAAAAAGAAAGTGCTTATGCAGGAAGGAAGAAAGGTCGGCATGAATACCAATATTTCTGAGTGGGAAACAAAGCTTAACGGGTTCTGCAAAACATTAGCTAAACCTGCTAAGAAAACCTTAGCAGAAGTTGCTATTGAACCTAAGCAGAAGTTGCTAACCACAAAAGACAATATACAAAAGAAAAAAGAAAATACCCCCATACCCCCACAGGGGGCTGTCAGAAATTCACGACAAACAATCCAATTCGACCGTGAAAGAGTTAAGTCCACATGGAACGCAAAAGCTGAGTCCTACGGACTGCCAAAAATCCGCAGCATCACTTCCACTGTCGAAAAGGGTTTAACCAACCTCTACAAAGCCCACCTGAAGCAATGCAAAGAAACCGGCCGTGAGCCGCGGGACGTTGACACGCTGATTAACGGATACCTGGAGTTTGGCTACCAGCCGACGCGCTGGGCGATGGGGGACAACCCTGAGGGCAAGAAGTACGGAATCGAAACCGCACTTCGCCAGCAGAAAATTGACGAGATACTCGGACAGGAGGCCTGATGGACAGCTACGCATTCGAAGAGCAGCTCATTGGGGCAATGATGATCCGCGGCGACCACATCGACTGCCGAGACATCGCAGGAAAACTCCCTGAAGAAGCATTTTTCAATCATCACCTGCGCCAGATGTACCGCGTTATCACTTCACTGCTGAGCAAAGCTGAGCCCCTGGAGATGTTCGCCGTGCAGGATGGCGTACCGGAAGCGACAAAGCACTTCGTTCTGGAGGTCGCCGGCCGTTGCACATCAACCGCAAATCTCCGCGGCTGGGCTAAGCGAGTCAGGCAGTGCTGGATGCTCCGCAAGGGTGAGGCTGAATTACTCCAGGCTGCCGAACTTCTGCGCTCCGCAAGCACCCACGACATCAACGAAAAAATCGCAGAGGTTAGCGGTATTGTCGGCCGGCTGCAGTTCGAAACCAATTACCGCCTGCCGCGGAAGATTGGCGACATGCTCGGTGATTACATGGATGTCCTGGAAAAACGAATGCATGGCTCTGAATCTGGGCTCTACCTGAAAACCGGTATCGAACCGATGGACGAAGAGTACGGAGGATTTGACCGGACAGACCTGATCATCATCGCCGGTCGGCCTGGCATGGGGAAAACAGAGCTTGCTATCAACATCGGTAACTCAATCGGCCGGCAGCGTGGACGAGGCTTAATGATTTCGATGGAGATGTCCGAAATGCAGGTTGTCGAGCGTCACGTAGCTGATCGCGCCGGAATCGCAATCGGATCCCTGCGTAACCCACTGGATATGATTGATGAGCAGTACACGCGATTAACCGCGGCAACAGGGCAGCTTCAGGATGAAGAAAACTACGTGCTGGATGAAACCCTGGGTGTGGACGAGATTATCGCCCATGCAGAGCGGCTTAATATGGACGGCGGCCTGAGCTTTGTCTCTATCGACTACCTTGGCCTGATGAAGAAACCAAAAGCCGAGCGTAACGATATCGCCATCGGTGAAATCACCCGCAAGCTGAAGCAGTTCTGCCTTCGCAACAAAGTCCCGGTAATCCTTTTGTCACAGCTTAACCGCGGCGTGGAAACTCGCATGGATAAGCGACCGACACTGGCAGACCTGAAAGACTCCGGCGCGATAGAGCAGGATGCAGACGTAATCATATTCCCGTACCGCGACGAGGTATACAACGACAAGAGCGACATGCGCGGTATCGCTGAAATCATCGTTGGCAAATACCGGTCTGGTCAGCCAAAGACGTTCTACATGGGCTGGCGTAACGGGCATTTCACAAACATCGATCAGGACGACGCAGCGCGACAGTTCGCAGAAAACGAGCGCAAGCAGGAGCCGGTTAAGGACTGGAGATAAACATGAACACAGCACAGCAAATCATCAATGCCAGCAAGTACCGTGAATTCCCGGACACGCTGTTAACGCTTGAGCTATGTCGATCAATGGCTCGCACAGAAGGCCGCAAGGTAGGCGATTCCCTACGGAAGTGCGCCAAGGCACTATCCAGCAAGGTTCGCAATCGCAACCTGGAAGGAACGCTGCTGACGATGAGCCGAAGCATGTTCCCGGAATCTGAAATTACCCGCATTCGTGGCTGCATTGGCAAGATGGAAGCCGCACTGATGCGTGAGGTTCGCGATGTCGAACTCACGGAAGATAACCTGAAAGAGCTAGCGGAGGGTGCGGAGTGAGCGATAGTAAAAAATTCATGATTACTGGACTCTGGAACGGTAAGCCATTTGAGAAAATTATCGAAGCTGAGGACGAAAATGACGCAGCAGGCCACTTCATGTTTTTCGCATCTATGGCTTATGCGCAGATAGATAATTTTGAGATTAACAAGATGCTTGAAGGAGTGAGGCTGTGAGTGATTTAGCGTTTCGAGCGATGAAATTTGCGATGGATAAACACAAAGACCAGCGCAGGAAGTACACCAACAACCCATACACCGATCATCTCGCAGAAGTGGCAGGGATTGTCTACGGTGCTGCTTCATGACATGGCTATTGCCTGTGCATGGCTCCACGATGTGGTTGAAGACCAGGGCATTACAGCAGAGGAATTGCGAAGAGAGTTTGGCGTCACCGTTGCTCGCGGTGTTATGGCACTTTCAGATTTGGAGGAAGGTAACCGAGCGGAGCGTAAGAGGCTGAGCCGCGAGAGATTGGCAAAAGCACAATCATGGGTACAAACCATCAAAGTTGCAGACCTCATCAGCAACACTTCAAGCATCGTTGAGCACGACCCAAAGTTCGCGGTTACATACCTCGAAGAGAAGCGCCTGCTGCTTGATGTGCTAACGGAAGCTGATCCACTGCTTTTGGCTATCGCAAGGGAGCAGGTAGAGAATAAGTCATGACCGCTTACATCACAGAGTTAACTTTCGGGCTGCTGACTATCATCGCAGCCTTTTTTATTTGTGCTGCCGGGAGGAAAGAGAAGTGACCTACAAATACGTTAATCCGTGCGAGAAGGGCTTTGTGCGAATCCCCATCACCCGAAAGCAGCACAACCGATTCATCCCAAACCGCAAACAGAAATTCGGCGCAAAGGTCGAGTATTACTGGCTACAGGAAAACAACACTATCGAGGCGCAGTATTTTTGCTCTTGGTGGATGAAGGCACTCCTGATTACGGTCATGTTTCTACCTGCCATTTTGATGCAGGGAGTACCTGAGACCATTCGCGATATTGGCAACCTGATTCACGAAAGAGAGCGCGGGAAATTCAGCGCTGACAGATGGCATCTTAATCAACAGAAGACAACAGACGGTGAGCTTGAGGCATTCATAGCTGCAGCCATCAAGAAATCGTAACCGGCCACGGCCTTACTGGAGGGGATATGGCAGACATTCAGCGTCGCGTTGTTTGTGCGGCAAACAAATACGAATCGAAACTTGGCATCTCGCCAATGACGTTTGTCGGCGTGCGGCACTTCTGTCCCATCATGCGACAGAACATGCAGCCATTTTTCAAGCATATTGAAAGGAGTTCTGAGGTTCAGGGGTTCGTTGACCAGTTCGGTACATTCATGGACAGAAGCGAGGCTCTTGAAGTGGCTAGAACCGCCGGGCAATTGAATGTGGCAAGAGTTAAAACATGGCCTGATAACGAGCTATTTAGCGAAGACCTTTACTGAGTAACGGAGGGGATATGGAAAGTAAATCAAGAGAGCAGTCGCTGAGAGAGCAGTTTCAGGAATGGTGGGAGGAGTGGTTTGGTGATGCTCCATTGACGCCATGGGATGAGTTGTGGCACGGCGATGGGTATACAGCAGAGAGCATCGACATAATGTGGGATGCATGGCAGGCCAGCAGATCGACGCTCGTTGTTGAGCTTCCTGATGGCTGCGAGTTTGGCGTCGGTTCATCGTGGATTTATTCGGGTAACGTATCAGAGGCAATCCGCGCAGCCGGGATAACCGTTAAAGGAGGAGGGGATGAGTAAGAAGAAACTTGCAGAGAAGAAATTCTGCGAAGCGATGGAGCTTTTGAACAAAGCTGGTGAGTGCCCGGTTAATTACTGCCTCAGCTACGTTAGAGGCTTCATGTGTAGCGACGGCAGTAATGACTATCTGCATGAATGGGATGATGCCTGTATGCGCATCAAACTTACTGAAGGTGAGCAGATTCACTAATTGAGGTAACAATGCAAATCGACCTGGTTAAACACCCAGGCGGCGTATTCTCTCCAGCGCATGAAACAGACCTCGAAAGACTCCAGCGATTCAAGAACGGCGAAACCTACACCGCCGAGATAAAGCTAACCCGTAACCCAAAATTTCATCGAAAAGTGATGGCCTTCTTCGGCTTTTGCTTCGAATTCTGGTGCGCAGAACGCGCCGGGCTCGGGAGTGCAGATGAAACCACGCAGTTCAACCGGTTCCGCAAAGACCTGACGATACTCGCAGGCTTCTACGACACCGTGACGAACATCCGGGGTGAGGTTAGAGCAGAGGCAAGGAGCCTGGCTTACGCAAACATGGATGATGAGGAGTTTTCCAGGTGCTTCTCAGCACTGATTAACGCCGCCATTAAACACGTATTCGCCGGCACTAAAGACCAGCGGATTCTCAATCAACTACAGAGCTACTTCTAATGAAAAAAGGAACCATAGTAACCCTGTGCGACCTGACCGGGAATATGGTTAAGCCATGGTTAGATGCCGGGTATGACGCAGTGCTTGTTGACCCGCAGCACACTGAAGGAATTCACACCGATGGGGCAATTACCCGTATCGGCCATGTGATAGACCATCCGGCAACCTGGGGATATCTGAGCAATTTAAATGATGTTGTATTTACTGCTTGCTTCCCGCCATGCACCGACTTGGCTGTAAGTGGTGCGAGATGGTTTGAGAGTAAACGTGAAGCTGACTCGGCATTCCAGTTCAAAGCCATGCAGGTTGTCTGGCAGTGCCATGTCATAGCTGAAATGCTGGGCGCTCCATACTTCATCGAGAACCCAGTTAGCCAGATAAGCAGTCTGTGGCGAAAGCCAGACCACTCCTTCCACCCGTATGACTTCACTGGTTATCAGCCGGAAGACAACTACACGAAGAAAACCTGCCTATGGGTTGGCCGAGGATTCAGGATGCCGCAGCCGCATCGAAACATGTCACTTGGGGCTCCAGATGACCGAATCCACAAATGCCCACCTGGTGCAGAGCGCGGGAATATCCGCAGCGCAACGCCGGAGGGATTTGCAATCGCGGTCTTTGAGGCAAATAAACCGGGAGGGCTGTCAATATGCGCCAGCGGAAAAGCAGCATAGTTTCCGTAATGGAGAATGCCATCTTCAACGTCCGACACCGCAGTAAACGCAAGCCTGAACCACTCCCATCCGAAATCAAGACTTACGACCCGATATGGCCGCTTCTGTCAAAGCGCTGGCTGCGGGTTAAATCGAGGAAATCAGCATGACCGACTATTCACAGATGAGTGATTACGAAATCAGTTGCGAGGTTGGTAGGGCGATTGGCTTTGCCGATTATCTTTTGGCTCGCAATGAACAAAAAAACTACTGCAAATCATGGGCTGATGCCGGTCCGATTATCGAGCAGAACGGCATCGGGATTTATTTCATTGGCGAAGGTCATCATCGCGGCAAGTGGGGCTCTGACGCTCCAAGCGGGAAGCCATATGTTTACGGCGACAGTTTGCTAAGAAACGCAATGATTGTCTTCCTCATGATGCAGGACTCTTCCAATGCTAACCCCATCTGAAACCACATCATACGAACGCAGCAGCAATACAGCAGCAGGGTTATGCGCTGGTTGTGCAAAGGTGCTTGATGATGACGAAGTGCATGTGTGTTGGCAGTGCAGTAAGGAATTCGCGAGGAGGGGCGCAGATGAAAGTGCCGAAGGGTCGAAACTGTAGGATATGCAAGAAGCGATTCAAGCCACTAACTATGTACGAATGGTGGTGCTGCGAAGACCACCGGGATGAATTAGTTACCAAGTTAGCAGCAGAGGCCAGACAGAAACGAATACTTAAGCAGGAGAAAAGCCGTAAGAAAGAAGCCCAGCAAGAACGCCAGTCACTCAAAGTCCGCAAGTTAGCACTACAGCCAGACAGCCACTTCAAGAAGCAAGCCCAGCAAGCATTCAACCAGTTCATTCGATTACGTGACCATGACCAGCCCTGCATAAGTTGCGGAGAAACGAATCCTCCTGATTTGCACGGCGGCCAGTGGGATTGCGGCCACTTCAAAACGGTCGGCGGTTTCCCTGAGCTGCGCTTCGTCGAAAAAAATGCGTATCGCCAATGCAAATCCTGCAATGCAGGATCGGCAAAACACGGGGCAAAAGCAGCGACGGTGGCGCAGCAGTATGAGCAAACACTGGTTCGACGCTTCGGTCAGGAATTAGTTGATTGGCTGAACGGGCCACATGAAATGACCCATTACCGCCGGGACGATTTTATCCGAATTCGAGATGAGTATCGCGCCAAGGCGAAAGAGCTGAAAAAGAAACTGGAGGCAGCATGACACGCGAATATGTGAAGAAAATACATTACCCATGCGAGACGGCGGCAATCTTTCAGGATGTGCTTTTTATCATTCATCCTCAGCACGCAGAAGATCTTCTTTATGAATGCGACAGGGCTGCAGAATTCTTTCTGGGGTATTTCCCGTACTGCGAGCTAGCGGATGTCCGCGAAGGAATAGCATACAGCTTTGGTGGTCTTTACCTGAATGATGATGAAATCATTATGGAGGCAGCATGTGCAGCGTAACCAACATAGCTCTGGCTCAACAGAGACAGAAAGACAGAGAGATGCTTCAGACGTTAGACGAAGCGCTGAAGTGCAACGAAGGGGTTAAGCAGCGCTTAGAGGAAGCAAGGCGCGAGATTATCAACCGGCTCGGCTTAAACAAACCTGATGGTCCGGAGGATGCAGCATGACATTCATCAAAAAGATACTCAGCTATTTCACTCCAGCAAGGCCGGTGCTGGAACACAAGAAAGGACGCAATAGCTATCCGGCAGCCCCTGGAAGAAAGCGCAGGGAGAAGAAGGCATGAGACGAATAGACGCCATTTATCACCTGCCATCAATCACCGACGAATCCCATCTCCGCAGAACCTGGAAATACACCAAGAAGACCATCACCAAAAAGCAGCGGGCATGGGTTCACTACATGCTGGCGGTGTGGGGGCGCGTTAATCGCGGTGATGATTCTCCGGCAGGCGCAGTAAACGTGATCGGAAGGCTGATGATTCGTAGTCAGTGGAGCCAGGATAAATCAGACCAGATTTGCCGGGTGGTAACGACGCTGCACGACGAAGAGGGTCTGCGTGGGGAAGAGTTGTATCGCAGGGCTCGCGACCTGGTAATCCCTCAATCTTCGATAAGCAACATCATCGCTCTCGCCAAAGAATCAGATGATGCCGCTTTCGTGGAAAGGGTGCTTTGCAAAACCATTAACCGTGATAGCCCGGTTCGCGATGTAGCCATTAAACAATACTGCGAGCGCAAATGCCCGCAAGACATTGCTAGGTTAATTAACTACCACACAGGCCTCGATGTTCAGGCTGCTCGTCGCCGGGTGGTGTGGTGCTCAAATATCCTCGATGCAGAAATGTTTTATGCATTGAAGCGAGAAATGGAGAATGAATTTTCACAAATGGCAGCTTAAATAGGAAAGTTTTCCTAAAAAGGTTGCAATCGCGAAATTAAAGTGTATATTTTCAGGTATGCTCGGGAGCAATAGCGAAAGAGCGAGGTGATGAAGAGCAAGATGACAGCGCTCATGAATCGGGGACATCAAAAGCCCAAAAGCTGAATTGTGTGGCGACAGCCAAAACGCGACTTGAGCCATCACCAATCATTAAAAGCCACTGGTTAACGCCGGTGGCTTTTTTCTTCACAACAGGTAAGGTGTTTCAGATTCCCTGATTCACGGCAGTTATGTGTATCACAGTCGGTTGAAATAAATTCCGCTCTGGTGAGGCGCCTTTCCGTTGTGGTGAATGCGCAGGCTGATGCGCGGGTGCTAGGCAGCGCTTACCTCGCGAAGTGGAAATTGCCGCCATTTCAATGAAAGCCGGAGATCAGCACCGGCCACCACACATTATTCGAAGCCTCGGTTAACGCCGGGGCTTTTTGCTTTACGCGCCATTCTCAGGAATAGCTCTGCGTGGGCTATACAGTATTCCGGCTATTACTACCCATCCGTCAGCAATCCAGTTCCCTACCACATCGCGGCGAACGCCCATGATTCTGGCAAACTCTGAATTGTTGCCGTCATGATATTTCTCTATGTAGTCACTTAGTGGCATAGCTTACTCCGCTATGATTTTTGGATTAACGATCAGGTAGCTTGTTCCGTGCTCGTCTTCCATCTCGATAGCGTCAAAACCGAGGTGAGCAGCTACACGACCGCGTAGGCGCTGCATTTCCCAACCAGCATCACCGGTGCATGAGCGAGGGGAGAGCATGTCTTCAAAGCGGCTATCACACTCATCATCTGCGATAGCGTACGCTAGGCTTTCAACATCATCAGACTCCAGTTCTTGTGAGAGGAAAGTGATTACTTCTTCGATACGGTTGTTCAGCACTGAGTTGTCAGCGACGGAGTTGACGCTGTAAGCGTGAACGAAATCACCGTGGGAACCAGCCACATCAGATTCAGCACTTGCAAAGATGCCGTCAAAAACGTTGTCGCCAGACATTGCGTAAGTGCCAACTTTGATGGCAGGAGCGGTGTTGCTGAATGAGCCGTGAAAGAGTTTCATTTGGTATTCCTCAGTGCGTTTCGATGAATATAGTGTACATAAAAAACATGTACAACGCAAGCTGCATCTATCACACTTTTTTGTTTTGCGTTCATCCCAAATCCCGGAACACCCTCATTCCTTCGTAGCGCATCGCGGTAACGGGGTGAGCGCAAACCAAAAAACACTTAGCGCTATCTGCGCATTCACTTTTCCCTTCAAACAAACACACAGCACAGCCCTTAACCGGGAGGTGAGAGATATGCGTATGCCTGACAAACAACCCGATATCTGGGCTCAACTATTCCTGTGGCTGATGTCAGTGAAAGAGCAGGGCATTGGCGCTCTGCTGGCGGCCACGATGGCCTATCTGCGGGGCCGTTACAACGGCGGCAAATTCTGGCGAACGGTAATCGACGCCATCATGTGCGCGATGATCGCCTGGTTCGTCCGTGACCTACTAGATTTTGTAGGTCTGAAAACTGACCTCGGCTACATCGCCAGCGTATTCATTGGGTATCTCGGTACTGACTACTTCGGTGGTCTGCTGCGCCGGGTTATTGGCAACAAGACAAACACAGGTGCCAGCGATGCAAACCAGTGAGAAAGGCATTGCCCTAATTAAGCAATTTGAAGGCTGCCGCCTGACCGCATACCAGGATAGCGTTGGCGTCTGGACTATAGGCTATGGCTGGACCAATCCCGTAGATGGGAAACCGGTGAAGGCCGGAATGACCATCACTCAGGAAGTTGCTGAGCGACTGCTGAAAACCGGCCTGGTCAGCTACGAGAATGACGTGTCGAAACTGGTTAAGGTAAAGCTGAGCCAAGGGCAATTCGATGCTCTGGTGTCATTCACCTACAACCTCGGCGCACGTTCGCTATCGACTTCAACTCTGCTGAAAAAGCTGAATGCTGGCGACTATCTCGGCGCTGCCGATGAATTCCCTCGATGGAATAAAGCTGGCGGCAAGGTTCTGGCGGGATTGACCCGTCGCCGTGAGGCAGAGCGATCTCTGTTCCTGTCATGAACCGCGCAACGTTAATCGTCATCGCTGTAGTGGCCGCTATCCTGTTTGGCTTGTGCTGGGCTGTAGATCACTACCGCTCAAACGCAATTCTGTATAAAGAGCAGCGAGATAAATCGCTGGCTACCATCGTTGACATGCAGAAGCGGCAGTTGGATGTTGCTGCTCTCGATAAGAAATACACGCAGGAACTATCAGATGCAAAAGAAACCATTGAGCGTTTGCATAGCGATGTCGTTGCTGGCCGCAAGCGGTTGCAGCTCAACGCCACCTGCTCAAATAACTCCACCTCAACCGGCAGCCTGGGCGATGCTTCCACCGCCAGACCTACTGACTCCGCTGAACGGGATTATTTCACTCTCCGACAGCGAATCGAAACAGTGACCGGCCAGGTTAACTACCTGCAGGACTACATCAAACAACAGTGCCTAAGATAACGAAGCCTCGCAATAGCGGGGCTTTTTTATGCACCAAAAACAGCGCCCGCAATGCGCTTCTCACCAAGTCGAACCAATCCCTTTGATATGAGCCCTTGAGGAAGTCAGTTAGTGCTGGCGAGCCTCGACGGGCTGATTTCCATTGCGGCAAGGGTTCATTTCAAAGAAAGGTATACGCCATGAATAATCCGTCAGTTATTCCTGAGTTTGATTTTCGTTCGCTGATATCGGCAGCTGATGGCGAGCCGGTAACAGATACATTCCAGATCGCAAAGGCGTTCGGAAAGCGACATCAACATGTCATTCGCGCCCTTGAGGGAATCCAATGCTCAAAGGAATTTTCGACGGCCCACTTTTGGGTTTCCGAGAAAATCAATGAGTTAGGGATTTTCGACAAAAAGCAGAAGTATTACCGGATGGATTTTAGTGGGTTCGTGATGCTCGTCATGGGCTTCAGCGGCGCAAAGGCTGCGTCCATAAAAGAAGGCTACATCAACGCCTTTAACTGGATGACGGCAGAGCTTAGAAATCTCAGTCAAGGCTATGAGGCCGAACGCAACGCGGTAATGCTCGAATACATGAAAGAGAAGGACGTTGCCAGCATGTCAGGCCGCCTTCTCAATCGCTGGGGCAAGGTAAAGAAGCCTGCCTTGTTGGCGCGAATCGAGAGAATCGAACAGCGCGGGCAGATAACACTGCCAGGCATCAGCGGTGTATTGCCAAAGTAATTCCCCCGACAAGGAACAGATTGCTAAACCCCAATAAGGCGGTGATCACAATCTTGCTGGCGGGTAAGCCGCAAGTGACATAGCCACTGCGAGAAGCAGTAGCGACCGTTGCGCACCAACTTCACCACAGCGTCACCCCGTCGCAGTCTCTCCATCTCAACGAAGACCATGCCGCCATAGCGGGCTCCTTACATGCGAGTGGATGTAGTTAATCAGTAACGGGTTACACCGGGTTTCCGCATAAGCGGGTTATCCCTCATTAGCAGTCAACCTGAACTGCGGTGGATGAATCAGGGAAACACAAAGAAGACACGGGAGATTGCCATGCAAAGCAAAAACTACATACCGGCAGTTACTATGCCAGATGGCGAAAAGATAAAAGGCAGCGGCTGGAAAATAACCGAGCCTAAACACCCTGAGCCTGAAGAGGCCAGCGAAGAGGAATAAGTAATGGCGAAACCAGATTGGGAGGCCATCGAATCGGCTTACCGGGCTGGTTTGATGTCAGTAAGAGCGATTGGAGAAAAGCACGGGGTTAGCCATGCGACAATCCTCAAGAGGGCAAACAAAGAAGGCTGGCAGCGAGACCTAACTGAGCAGGTCAGGACTGCTACGAAGGCGAAGGTCACCAAATCAGTAACCACTCCTGGTAACCATCCGTCGGTGGTTACTGACGCGCAAATAGTTGACCAGGCCTCCGACGAGGCGGCCGCAGTTGTAATGGCTCATAGGGAAGGGCTTGCAGCATGGCGAGGCATTACCAATAAGCTTCGTGACTTCCTTGAGGACGCAGTAATAACCGAAGGTAATCACGCCTCCATGTCGCGCTCGATAACTGCTGGCGTCGATGCTCAGATAAAGGTTATCAACGCTGAGCGCAAGGCATACAACCTCGATACCGACGAAGGCAATAAGACGGTCGATGACTTGTCTAACCTGATGGATTCATTGTCTCAGGGGGCTTAATGAAACCTGAGCACTTAAAGCTGCTGGCAGATAAAGACTGGCGGCTAAACAATCTCTACTGGATCACCGACAAAGAAGGTAAGCCGCAACGCTTCAGGATGACCCCTGAGCAGCGCGAGTACTTTGAAGGCATTCACACTCGAAACATCATCCTGAAAGCCCGTCAGCTCGGTTTTACGACTGAGGTGTGCATCATCCAGCTCGACGCCGCTCTTTTTGAGTCGGCTAAGTGCGCTCTAATTGCCCACACTCTGAACGATGCCAGGCGACTATTCCGCGAAAAGGTTAAGTATGCCTATGACCGGTTGCCTTCAGAAATTAGGGCGGCCAATCCGGCAAGCAATGACTCTGCCGGAGAGCTGGTCTTTAAGAAGGGTGGCTCACTCTACGTAAGCACATCATTCCGTGGCGGTACGCTGCGTTACCTGCACGTTTCAGAGTTCGGCAAGATATGCGCTAAGTTTCCGCATAAGGCGCGTGAGATTGTCACTGGTGCGTTTGAGGCGGTATCGACTGATTGCTTCACCACCATTGAGAGCACGGCAGAAGGCAGGGCTGGTTACTTCTTCGATTACTGCCAGGCGGCAGAGAAATCACAGCTTCAGGAAAAGAGGCTTTCCAACCTCGACTGGAAGTTCTTCTTTTTCACCTGGTGGAGAAATCCGCAGTACGCAATTGACCCGGTAGAGGCGCTGCCAGAGCGTCTTGTTGATTACTTCTCTGAGCTTGAGGTCAAACATGGCGTAACGCTCAACGATCGCCAGAAGGCATGGTACCACGCCAAAGAGAAGACGCTCGGCGATGACATGAAGCGGGAATACCCGTCGATACCCGCCGAGGCGTTCCAGCAGTCTGTTGAAGGCGCGTACTACGCCAAGCAATTCCGCTGGCTCTACACCAACAAGCGTATTGGAAGTCTTCCTGATAACTCACATCAACCGGTACACACGTTCTGGGATATCGGCGTGGGTGACTCTACGGCCATCTGGTTCGTCCGCGAGGTCGGCGAAGAGTTCCACGTCATCGACTACTACGAAAACTCTGGCGAAGGCCTGAGGCACTACATGAAGGTGCTGAAAGACCGAGGATATGAGTACGGCGAGCACTGGGGGCCTCATGATATCGAGAACCGCGAGTTCGGCTCTGATGCAAAGTCTCGTAAAGAGCTAGCCCGCGAAGGCTACGAAATCGACGGCCAGAAATATTCGATGACGTTCAAAGTTGTTCCGAAGGTCGGCGTAGACACTGGCATTGAATCAGTGCGAGAGATTCTAACGAAATGCGTATTTGATGATACCAGGTGCGCAGAGGGAATAACCCATCTCGAAGGCTACAGGAAAGAGTGGGATGACAAACGAGGCTGCTGGAAAGACAAGCCGCTTCATGACCATACGTCACACGGCGCTGATGCCTTCCGCTACTTCGCAGCAGCTAAGCACAACCGCAAGCAAGTAGGCGGTATATTCTTCTAAGGAGCCACTCAGTGAGTGAACAAAGTAACGAGGTAAAATTCCTCGTAAACGCCCTTGCTGAGCAAATAGGGCGGCAGCGCATGCTGTATGCCGGTCGCAATGGCAACGTTAAGCGCACGAAGCTGTGGGATGAGTTCGGTTACCCGGACACACTGAGCTTTGATAACTTCTACCGGCAATATCGGCGCGGCTCAGCAGGGTTCTCAGCAGTGCATAAGTTGCTCGACTCTTGCTGGGTTGATCGCCCGACCATTATTGATGGCGACGAAGACAAAGAGTCCACTGAGACCACTGCGTGGGAAAAGAAGGCCACTAAGCTGATGAAAAAGCTTTGGCCGAAGATTAAGGACGCTGACCGCAGGAACATGGTTGGTCGATATTCGGCGCTGCTCATTCAGGTCAGGGACAGCAGAGACTGGGACCAGCCTGTAGATACTGCCGTTGTGAAAGCACTGGGCACTAGCGCCCTGGTTAAGCTGATCCCGGCATGGGAACCGCAGGTTAAGCCAGGAAATCTGGATATCGACACATGGTCAGAAACCTACGGACAGCCTGTCAATTACCAGTTCAACGAGCAGCCCATTGGCGATGAGGGCGCATACAGTAGCCCTCGCTCTGTGATGGTTCACCCAGACCGCATCATTCTTCTGTGCGAAGGCTCTGAGGACGAAAACATCCTCTCCGGCATCCCACTTCTTGAGGCCGGGTACAATGACCTCCTGGATATCGAAAAGACAAAGGGCGGCAGCGCCGAGGGGTTCCTTAAGAATGCCAGTCGTCAGCTCGGGATAACCTTCGACGACAAGACAGACATGAATGCTATCGCAGCTCAGGCTGAGAAGGCTGGTTACAGGGACATTGGCGAGGCGATGAACGACAAGATCGCCCGCATGAACCGAGGAACAGATGCTGCTCTTGTCACTCAGTCTGGAAGCACATCAGTCCTGTCCGTAGCTGCAGCTGACCCAACACCTACATGGACAGTCTCAGCCAACCAGTTTGCAGCAACCATTCAATGCCCGTTCAACATTCTCTTCGGAAAGCAGACCGGCAATCTCGCCTCAGAGGAAGACAAGACGGCATGGGCTAACCGCTGCAATGAGCGTCGCTGGGGCTTTATGTCCGATGTCATTACTCGTCTGCTGGAGCGGTTATGGAAGATTGGCATTATCGAGCCTCCTTCTTCAGGCGAGGTTACGCTGGCATGGTCTGACTTACTGGCTCCAAGCGAGAAGGAGAAGTTGGCGAACATGGCAACCATGGCCGACGTGGCTTACAAAACCCAGCAAGCCTTCGGCACCCCTGTGGTTGATGAGAACGAAGTTCGCGCAGTTGGTGAGCTTGAGCCCCACAAAGAGGCAGAGATACCAGACCCAAACAAAAAGGTGACCACCGATGATCCTCTTACCGGAGCAAAAGACGAGAATCGGAACGCCGATAGTACCGCGCAATAAGAAAGACCCCACGCAGTCAGCGCGACAGGTCAGCCGGATGTTCAATGATATAGAAAGCCGGTATCTGGACATAAAGCGGCGTCTGAAGGTGCTATTCGACCAGAGGATGACAGGCCGCGAGAGAGTGGATAACTGCCAGCAATCTTGGTTGATGTGCAATAACGAAGGTGCAGAGCCTACGCTCTATCAGGTTAACGCCGGTACGTACATCTACGACATGACAGCTGCGCAGCTTGCTGACCTGCTGCAAGTGGTGCAAACCATCCTGGATGACGCGTTGCTGGATGGCGGCAGTCAGAGGCTCTGGGCACTGGATTATGTCGCAGCAGAGTATGAGCGTGGGACGCACTCGGCATACACCAACCTTTCTGCTCAGTCATCTGTGTACGCCAGTCAGACAACGCTCCAGCAGCTGCTATCAACTGCGGCATACCAGAACCAGATCGCCAGCGCATTTATCAGCACCTACAGCGACTGGAAAGGCATTGCCGACTCTGCCCGTGCTGACCTTGCGAACATCATTGCTGATGCGATAGGACGCGGCATCAACCCGCTCGAAACCGCCAGCATCGTTAGTAAGCGGCTTGATGTTTCGATGGCAAAGGCAAAGACCATCGCTCAGACAGAGCAGGTTGGAGCGCTTCGCCAGGCTCAGTGGAATGAAACTGACTGGGCGTCTGACAGGCTTGGGCTGAAAACCGGGCTCCTGCATCTCTCAGCCCTCAAGCCAACAACCCGGCAAACTCACGCATTTTGGCACGGGAAGGTCAGAACCACTGCAGAGGTTCGCGCATGGTATGCGGAGGATGGCAATAAATATCATTGTTACTGCTCCCAAATTCCATGCCTGCTGAACGATGACGGCAGCATCTATAACGAAGGCCTGTCCGATCGACTGGCTAAAGAGCGCAAAGAATGGGCTGAAGCAGCCTAAATCACAGAGGACATGGCATGAAACGCAATCGCGTTAACGTGCTGACCGTCGTCAACTCCGCTTCAAACATCACCACTGAAACCATCGACGGCAAGCCACATATAGTGGTTCGCGGCATCACGCCTGTCGTGGACGATATTGTGATGAACCGGAAGTTGTACCCGGCAGCCGAAATCGAAAAGGCATACAACACCCTCGAGCGAAACCCAATGCCACTCGGTCACCCGAAGGTAGATGGAAAGCATGTTTCAGCCCGCGACGTACGGGCGGTGAATAACTACCACGTAGGCGCATGGCTCCAGAACGTCAGCCATGAGGATGGCCGGGTCAGCGGTGACATGTACGTTGACCGGCAGTATGCAGAGTCCAGCGAGAAAGGTAAGCGACTGGTTAACCGCCTTGATGAAATGGCGGCAGGAACCAACGTAGAGCCGATTCACATCTCAACAGGGCTTCTGTACTCCGGAATCGCCGCCAATGGCGAGTCAAAAGGCAAGAAGTACAACGAAATCGCCACGAACATGAACTTTGACCACGTGGCCGTGCTGCTTGATGAGCCTGGGGCTGGAACGCCAGGAGAGGGCGTCGGCATTTTCGTTAATGCTGAAGGCGATGAGCAAGAGATTGAAGTAGCTCTGCTCTCAAGCGCATCAGACCTCACTCGCGAAGGGATTCTCAATAAAACAAAGTTCTTCTTCACCAACGCTTCCAACTTCTCTTTCGACGATATCCAGCGAGCCATTAGCGACAAGCTTGGAGAGGCGAGAGAGGGCGATAAGTGGCTCTGGCCTGAGAGCGTTTGGCCGGACAGTTTCATCTACCGCAATGACACCAAATACCTCAAACAAAAGTACCTCATCGGCGATGACGGCAAGGCCGTGTTCGTCGGCGAACCTGTAGAAGTCGTGCGCAAGCCAACTGAGTACGAAATCAAAACCAACGGAGTTAATAACCCCATGAAAGACATGATCGTAAATGCGCTCAAAGCGAAGGGTAAGCCGACCGAAGGCAAGACCGAAGCGGAGCTGCTGGATGCATACAACCAGATGACAGCAGATGAAGCTAAGGCAAAATCTGAAACCCCAGAAGAGAAGGCCGCTCGCGAGAAGAAAGAGGCTGACGAGAAGAAAGCCAAAGAGCAGGCCAATAACGGTGAGGAAATGCCAGCCTGGGCCAAGTCTCTGTCTGATCGCGTTGATTCTGTCGTCAACAGCCTGGCCGTTAACTCTGACAAAGAGAAAGGAGAAAAGCGAGCTGCTGTTAAAGCGAAGTTCGGCCTTGATGACCTAGCGGTTAACGCACTAGACGGTGCGGCGCTCGATGGCCTGTTTGCTCAATGTCAGACATCAACTGGGCTGAGTGGCGCATATCGCCAGGCAACTAACAACCAATCTTTCAGCGACATGCCGGAGTAATTAGAAATGGCTAAAGACGGTAAGCACGTAATTCACGCAGGCGGCATCTTCGCCAACCCACAGCTGCACCGTGAAGGTGCCGCAGCGGCAGATACCAAGCCTGGCACTGTAGGCTTCTTCGATAACACCACGAAGAAATTCACCGCATCTGTAGATGGCAAAGAGGATGCAATCCTTTATGTCGCTAACTACGACTACCTGCGCTGCAAAACGGTGGATGACACCATCGCCGCGGGCGACTGGGTTGTAGGGTTCCATCCGACACCAGGTGTGTTCTTCAACGTACCAGCAGCTGCAGGCACCTATACAAAGGGTCAGCCGCTGTCGGTCGCCAATGGTCGCGTTAAGGCCAAGGCCGCCGACGAAGCGACTCGCGCCTACGTGGAAGAAGACCGCTCATACACCATCGCGACAGCAGGTGACCTCCTGCGCGTAGTAATCAAGTAAGGAGAGCCTGAATGTTTGTATTTTCCACCAAAAAGGCCACTGAGACTGGCAACCTTGAGGTTAACTCCTCCCAGTTCAAAAAACTGGTATCAGCACGTAACGCCAGCGCTCAAGCTGCTGCAGACTTCATTGCCCGTACCAAGTGGCGCGGTGATGCAGAGGATGCACCAGAACTCGACGCTGTGAACGCCATTGACGACATTCGTCGCATGTACAAGGCCTACGATCAGACCGTTCTGGCGCAATTCGAGCCGAACACTGAGTTCACACTGCTGAACGACCTGATGCCTCTGTCTCGCTCAGTTCGCCTGGAAGAGTCGGTGTACGAATACGCTCGCACCGGTGGCCGTGGCTGGGCTCACACCTCCATGTCCGGCCAGATTGGTGCGGCTCTGGATGCGAAATCCTACACCTTCGATGGCACGATGGTCCCGATTCACGACAGCGGCTTTAAGTTCAACTGGCGTGACCCGGTATTCAACAAAGGCTCGGCGCTCTCCTCCCTTGCTGACGCTCAGTCTGGTTCCGTAGATGACGTTCGCCGCCAGTATGTTAACTACATCTGGGAAGGCTTCCGCGATGCGGCAGGCAACTACGTTAAGTTTGACGACAAGACGTGGAAAGGGCTTCGCCATGATGAGCGCGTGGCTCAGGTCACCTTGACCGTAAACTTCGCAACCAGCACCGATCCGAAAGCTATGCGAGCCGCAGCTATTGCCCTGCGCGATGTGCTGAAGCTGCAAAACTACCAGTACGGCCAACAGACCTGGTACATCTCATCCGAGATCATGTCTAACTGGGAGCAGTACTTCGACGTTAACTCCCTGCGCACCGTGCTGGAAGAGATTGCCAAACTGGCTGGTATTTCTGCCATCAAAGAAGACTCCCAACTGACCGGCAACGAAATCCTGATCGTGCCACTGGCTGCAGGTGTTATTGCGCCAATCGTCGGCCAGGCATTCGGCACCGTCGCTGACCCTCGTCAGTTCTACAACTCTGACTATGTGTGGCGCACATGGGGTGCTGCTGGCCTGATGGTTAAACAAGACATCAACGGTCACTTCTCTGTCATCCACGCATCCAGCTAAGGAAAAATCATGGCACTAGTAAAAGTTTTGGCAGCAAATCTGTTTGCCGGTGCCAACTTCCAGAAGCTGGAGGTTGGTTCGGTGTATGACGTTGACGACGCAGTGGCAGATAAGTGGATTGCCAGCGGCAAGGCTGAGAAGTCTACCGAGAAGAAAGGCGAGAAGTTGGTGTTTGAAGTAGCAACGCCTTCCGCACCCGCCAAGGGCGATAACAAACAGCTGCAATCAAAGCTCGATGAAGCGCTGGCCCGCATTGATGAGTTAGCCACTGCATCGCAAGAAACGGAAGCGGCACATGCCACTGCTATCGCAGAGTTAACGGCACGAGCAGAAGAAGCAGAAGCGGCGCTGGCAGCAGCAAACAAAAAGGATAAGTAATCATGGCGCAGATAACAGCAGCGCAGGTTAAACAGCAGTTGTCTGCGCTTGGTTACACCATCCCTGATTTCATGATTGACGCTTACATCTGCAAGCTTGATGGCATAAGTCAGTGCCTGGAGGCGTCTGGCTACGATGAATGCGACCTGATTTTGATAAAGGTGTACGCCGTAACGTTAATGGCCGTCACCGCTTTCAGTCAGCGCCTTAAATCACAGTCAGCGCCTTCAGGGGCATCCCGATCGTTCGACTACAGCGGCGATATCAAGAACATGAGGAATGCGCTTCTGGCGCTAGATAAGTCCGGGTGCACCGGCTCGCTCCCCATTGACGTTGGTAGCTCTGTTGGGTTCTTTGATGTCGTCGGTGGCTGCTGATGTGGATATCCATAAAGCAGCGATTGCCCGAGTCATTCGTGCGCGTGTGGGTGATGACCGACACCGGGCGGCAGACTACCGGCTACGTTAAATCTGACGGCGAGTGGTTCATCAACTGCGAGAGAATCCGGGCGACTGGTGCGCAGGTTCTGAGGTGGCGAGAATGAAGCGAGGTGGACTATTGCAAAACAGCCGGCTTTATCGTGTTGGTGAGGTCATCATGGGCTCATTCATACCACCAAATGCCACCAAGCGCAGTGGGCAACTTAAAGGTCAGGGCGGAAACGTGACGGTTGTGCTGCGCTGGAAGGAGGGCTAATGTCGAGCACGGCAAACTGGAGTTACACCGCGCCTTGCACCATCTGGCGAAACCTTGGCTTTGCTGAGAATGGCGACTCGTTAGGCTGGTCAGACCCTGAAACCATCATGGCTGACTATCAAGGCGGCCTGTCGGCGAAAATCGGTAGCATCGGGACAGAAATCACCGTTAAGAATACCTTCTGGACGGAGTTCACGGAGGCTAAGCGCGGGGATTACATCCTGATTGGTTCATCGACTGACGCTGACCCGATTAATGCCGGTGCTGATGAGGTGATGCAGGTTGTACGCTATGCCGACACCTTTGAACGCACAGCAGATGACTATGCGATTCTGACTGGAGCTTGATATGGGCGTTAAAGTGAAGGGCGTCAACCAGTCAAAAGCCAAGCTGGATGCTCTGCTCGCAGATGTTCAGGGAAAGAAGGTAGTTCGCGCCGTTCAGTCAGCCTTGTTCATTATTGGGGCAGAGGCCGCAACGATGATACCAAGAGATACCAGCACACTGGTTAACTCTCAGTATCGAGAGCTGAAGTTTATCGGAAGCCGTGTTAGTGGCCGGGTTGGATTCTCTGCCGATTATGCTCTTTATGTTCATGAGGCATCAGGAAAGCTGAAGGGCAAGCCAAGGTCTAGCGTTAAATCATTCAGCACCCTCGATGGCCGAACTGCATTCGCTTCAGACAAAGGTAACTTCTGGGACCCATCCGGGGAACCTAAGTTTCTTGAGAAGGGCGTAAGCAAAACCAAGAAGCAGGTTGAAGCGGTTATCAAGAAGGAGCTGAGCCTATGACCCCTCCAATGTACAAGCGGGTCCGCGATGTCTTCATGGGGAACGGCCTAACCGATGGGCTCAACATTCAGTTGCTGGTCTGGACTGAAGACCCTAACGATAAACGACTGGCGAAAAGCTACATCGTGTTTCGTCCATCTGGCGGATCAAACATCGATAAGGATATAGGCGGCGATTACTACGTCATGGTGGATGTCATTTCCGCTAAAGGAATGACCGAGTATCAGAAGGCCGACGACGCCGTTAACCGCATCATCGAGTTCGTGAAGCAAAATCCATTGGTCAGCAAATGCCTCGGCCAGATAACCAATCTCGGCGGCATCCCAGCGCCGGTTCTCTCTACTGAGGGGCGGATAGTTTATCGCCTCATGTTCGCCTGTCTATTCGGCAGCGATTGACCAAACACCAAATCAACCAGGTCGCCATGTGCGGCCTTTTTTTATGCTCATAAGAGGCCTAAGACATGGCAATTTGTCAGACCGATAACACAAAACTCTTTGGCCGCGCCGTCATTCTGGAAGTGGCTGACGGTTGCGCCGATACTGTGCCCACGGAGGCAGATTTCAAGCTGCTGATGCCTGGTACATCAAAGACGTTCGATATGTCACCGAACACAACCACCTCATCAGCTGATGATACTAAAGGCTGGGTTGAGAACATCGTCACCTCTAACGACCTGACTCTCTCCTTCGAGGGTGAGGTGCGCGTAAACGACCGCTCAGACCAGTACGGCGTCTACAAGTACATCAAGTACTACGTGGCAGAAGTAAACGCTGGCCGCCAGCCGACGCTTTGGGTTCGTATGACCTTCGGCCAGATTCAGATTCAGGGTTACATGGTTATCACCGCGCTCAGCAATGACGGCGGCACTGATGACATTGTCACTCTGTCTACTGAGTTTAAGGTGGCTGATGGCTCTACCGTGCAGGTGACAGACGTTGCTGATGACGTTGCAGTTACCGGTGTTACCGTAGCGCCTAAGACAGCATCTATCGCTGTAGCTGCGACCCGCCAATTAACTGCAACCATCGCGCCAGCTGACGCCAGTAACACTGCGGTGACTTGGTCATCTTCCGATGCGACCAAAGCGACGGTAAGCAATACCGGCCTGGTGACAGGTGTAGCAGCCGGCACTGCAACAATCACCGTGACGACTGCGGATGGTGCTAAAACCGATACTGCAGCTATCACCGTGACTGCGTAATTAATACAGAGGGTTCTTGTGAGCCCTCGATATTGATTATGGGGGAGCAATGACACCTTTAACTGAACTTGGCGAGAGCCTTATTGGCGCAGGCCGCCGAGAATACTTCTTCCGACCTTCATTCGCCGCAATGACACGTATGGGCTCACCAGCAGAGATTGTGCAGGCGTTTTACGACTTAAACCATGACGCAGTGTCACCGTTGTTTGCTCGCGCCTATGAGGCTTATGGGAGCGTTCCTGCGTGGCTGATGGAATACGTCAGTAAGCCTGGATTTGCAGACAAGGCCATTGGCGCAGCGATTAACATCCTGCAGGCGTGTTGCGATGAGGATTGTTCCGCGCTGACCGGTGCAATGGTGCCGAGCCGCAGCCGCCCCGGTGAACTAATCTGGATGCCAGGCGCGATGTCGTTCGAAGAGATGGTGATGGTAGCCAGTTCGCTTATCACGCACGGCATCATCGGAAAGGCAAAAGTGCGCAAGCTGCAGCGCAATGAATCAGGCCAGATGACACGAGAGTTTCACGCTATCGAGTACATCAACGCAGCCCGGTCGCACTTCGGCATCTCGAAGGACGAAGCCATGAAGCTGACCATGACAGAGTTTCAGCTACTCCTGAACACCAAATACCCAGAGCAGAAAGGCTTCACGAAAGAAGAGTACGACACTGTTGTCGATGACTATTTCGCTAAGAAGCAGCGGAAGTTGGATATTGGTTGTTAGATATGAAGGGTAAGCTACCAAAAATGGTAAGCTAAAGGCTATTGCGCTGAGTGATTATTGGGGTTATATTTCGCTGCAATGAAGGTGGGCGGTTCGCTACTATACAAGAGGGGTTTCCCCCGCGAACTCACCCCACCGACCCCTCATATCATTCCCTCGACGCAAAAAGATAAAAAATGAAAAGAAGCTATGCCATCATGATTGATGCTGGTTTTTTGCGCGCAAAACTTGGCACAAAGGACAAGCCTATTGACTCTGAAGTTATCAAATTGTTCGTTGAAAAAATTAAGGCCAGGCCTGAATTGAACGAAATGATACTTCATCGTGTTTATTACTACGACGCAGAACCGCTGACAGGAATTCAGAAGCATCCAATCAGTGGCGAAGTAATTGATTTCTCTGAGACAGATGTGTCTAAGAGAAATAAAATAATGCTAGATGACCTTAAAAAAACTCCTTTCTTTGCTGTCAGACTTGGAGAGACAAACTTCAGGGGATGGAAAGTAGATCCTTGGGCACTTAAAAGTAGTGACACGAAAACTGCATCTATAAAGTTTACTAACGTCAAACCTAACGTTCAGCAAAAAGGCGTTGATATGCGTATCGCTTTAGATATGTCATCGATGTCATTAAAGAAGCAGGCTGACGTTTATGCTTTGATTACCGGGGATTCTGATTTTGTACCGATCATTAAATTTGCAAGGAAAGAAGGTCGACAAATATTTCTCTACACATTAGGGCATGGTGTTAAGCAGACAATGTACGAACATTCAGACCTTCTAGTAGCCGATGGTTTTGATAAGCTGTAATTTCTAAACCCACCACCCGGTGGGTTTTTGCTTTCTGGATGTCGCCCACACAAACACCAAACCCGCTTCGGCGGGTTTTTGCGTTGCCTTGCCGCCATCCTTTGCTAACATGTTGCTACTTGTTACTTATGGGGATAGGGATGTGAAAAGTTTTGTTTTAGCGTTGTGTATTTTTTCTTTGCCATTTTCAGTATTGGCTAATGATATCGAATCTGCCAAGTCCATCATAAGTGATGCGATGAAAGATCCAGGGAGTACGCAGTTTAAATCTGTACGAACCGTAAAGAACTTGCTCGGCGATAGCTATGTTTGCGGCGAGGTGAATTCTAAAAACTCATACGGGGGATATGTCGGATTTAAACCATTTGCATATAAGTCTGGTAAGTTTGTCATCGATGGAAGTTATGCAGCCCCTGATGAACTTGAATTTTTCTCAATTTCCAGTTGTGGTGGCAAGGAACTTGAAAAGATGGCGACAGCCAGAAAGCAAGCCAAGAATGGTTGTAAGATATCCTGGGAAAAGATTACCGATGTCGTATTATTTGGTAACAGTCCGGAGAAAGCAGCTGATAACGCAATAATTAAAATAAAAAACATAAATCCAAATATACCAAACAGTCAAATTGCAGCCATAAGAACAAGTTTTATAGATTCTGTAGCGAAATCCTTATCTGATAAGGATTTTGTGCAAAGCGTTAAAGCAGAAACAAAAGTTACTGAACGAGCGTTTATGTCATCTTGTATCGATAACACATCTAAAGCGTTATCAGGCTTGTAAACAATAAGTTAATAAAAACCTCGCCACGGCGGGGTTTTTTTATGCCCGGAGAAAAGTATGGCGCAGGATTTAGGTGGTATTTATTACGAGGTTGACCTTGAAACTAGCAACCTGATTGCGTCGGTAAGAAAAGCAAAAGGTGAGCTAGGCGGCCTTGGTGGATCAATGGGCGGACTGGAGTCCAGCGTCAATCGCACAGAACGCTCTATTTCCTCTCTCTCCAGCTCAATGTCATCACTGACCAATATTGCTAAGAGCGTAGCTGCAGCCATAACCGTGCAACAGGTGGCCGAATACGGCAATGCATGGGTGACAGTAAATAACAAGCTCATTAACTCAGTAAGGGCGAATGAGGATCTTGCCGCAGTAACTCAACGTGTATTCGACATATCTCAGGATACTCGCTCTAGCCTTGAGGCGACTGCGACGCTTTACGGACGACTGGAGCGAGCAACCAGAAGCGCCGGCACAAGCACGGATGATCTGGCGAAGTTAGTAGAAACCATTAACAAAGGCCTGACCGTTTCCGGTGCGACTACGGAAGAAGCCAGCTCTACCATGATTCAGTTGTCTCAGGCGCTGGCTTCAGGCGTGCTTCGCGGTGAGGAGTTTAACTCCATCTCAGAGAACGGCAGCCGCTTGGCGGTGGCGCTCGCTGATTCTCTTGGTGTGACCATTGGGCAGTTAAGGGCTATGGCGGCGCAGGGTAAATTAACCACAGAGGTAGTGGTAAATGGCCTTCTAAAGCAGAGCGATCAGATTGCTAAAGAGTTCGCCAACACCACAATGACTATGAGCCAGGCTTTCTCTGTGGCGACAAACAACATCACAAAGTTCGTCGGGGAAGCGTCAAGCGTAAGCACGACAATCAATGTGTTTAATCAAGGCGTAATCAGTCTTAGCGAGAACCTGGATGTTGTTGCCCAGGCTGTTGGTGCTGCGGCGTTAGTGTTTGGAGGTCGGTTTGTTGGTTCTCTGGCTGCCGCGACGGCTGCTCAGGCAACCAATGTGATGGCATCCATTCAGGGAGCCACCGCAACCAGGGCAAGAGCGAAAGAGGAGTTAGCCGCTGCAACCGTAACGCAAAGACGAGCTGTGGCCGATAAGTCCGCCGCCATGTCTGCGCTCAACCTTGCAACTGCCGAATACAACGTTGCCAAAGGATCTTCAGCAGAGGCCTTCGCCCTTGAGAACGTCATCAGGCTAAGGGCAATTTACGTCCAAAGCTCATCAGCCGCGGCCTTGTCAAACAATGCTGTAGCAGCGTCTCAGGCAAGGGTTGCAGCCACCGGATTCACTATGGCTAGCGCAATGACAGCCCTTAAGGCCGTTACCGCTCCGCTAGGCGGCCCACTTGGTGTTATCGGTATTGTTGCTGCTGGTTGGTATCTGTACGCACAAAATCAGGAGGAGGCGCGAAAAGAAAGCATAGCGTTTGCTCAAACCCTACCGGATGTAATCAGTAAGCTCAAAGAGATGAACTTAGTTCAGGCTCAGGGCGTCAGGGCTGATACGGTCACCTCCATCAAGAATCAGGAAGAGGCGCTAAAATCCCTCAATGAAGAAATATCGGAGCTAAGCGGAAGATACAAGGACGCCAAAGTAGCAGCTGATAACTCTGCAGAAGGTAGCTGGGCAAACAATAGCGCAGTCGAGGCAGCTGCCGACCTTGAAAACCAGCTAGCCAAAAAAATCAGGGACAGGGATTCTGCTCAGCAAGCTTTAACAAAGTCTCAAGATGCACTTAGGCTTATCAACATTCAGGTAAACCAAGGGATTGTTGACCAGATGAAGGCCGCAAGGGACTCCGCTCTTGCGCTAGCAGAGGCAGAAAAGAAAACGTCACTCCTTGGTGGATCACAGTCATTCCTTGCTGAAAAGCTTGGTATTGCTACAAAGGAGCTGCAGAAGTTCAACGCCGAAAGCCTCAAAATCAACTGGGGCGGCAGTGATGGAGAAAAGCTCTTAAAGCAGGCTGAAAGAAGACTTGAGCTTTCAAAGAAAGAGGGCGAGGCCAAGGCGAGACAGCAGGCTGCATATGATGCAGAAGATGCGGGCATCACCGATGAGAGGGCAATAAAGACCCTCCAGGATAAGTACGCAGCCACTGAAAAAAATACTGCCGCCAGAAAGGAGCAGAAAAAAGAAGATAAGTCCGCAGCGTCAGAGGCTAAAAAGCTTGAAAATCAGCAGGAGTCTGTAACTAACAAGCTCGCTAGCCTCAAGCAGCAGTCAGAGTTGGCCGCAGATTCAACGCGAGAACTAAGCCGTGAGCAAGCCATTCTTAAGGCGCAGCAATCCCTCGGAAAGGCAGCGACGCAAGACCAGATTAAACAGGCTGGTGAGTACGCTGCGAAGACATGGGACATTAATAACGCCCTTAAAGCCCAGGCCGCAGCCGAAAAGCTAATCCCGGAGCGGCAGGAGTCAACCCGCTACACGCAGGAAACAAAAGACCTCAAGACTGCTCTCGATGCTAAGAAGATGACCAAGGACGAGTTCAATCAGGCAACCGAGAGAGCAGAGCAGCAACACCAGTCTAACCTCGCCAAGATTCGCTCTGATGCTGTCGTCAGCCCAATCAATGACGCTCGCGGCTCTATCGACCCGGTTCAGCAACTTGCCAACGAAAACGCCCGTAAGCTTGCTCTCATTCAGCAGTTCGAAACTGAGAAGGGACAGATAACAGCTAATGGCCTGGCCTTGATGAATGCTGCAAACCGGCAATATGAGCAGCAGCGACTTGATGCTCAGTGGGAGATTTTCCGTAACCAGAGTCAGGCAAACGAGCTACTTGCCACCTCTCTAGATGGGCTGCAGAGTGGCGCGTCCAGCGCTCTTACCGGGCTTATCAACGGCACTCAAAGTCTGCAGGAAGCGTTCGCCAACATCGGCACAACAATCCTGAACAGCGTCATAAGTAGTTTCGTTCAGATGGGTATCGAGTGGGTGAAAGCTCAGGTCATGGGGCAGGCTGCCGCAACAGCTTCTCTCGCGGCCACTATGGCTCAGGCAACTGCGGCCGAATCTGCGTGGGCCCCGGCAGCAATGAGCGCATCAATAGCTACTTACGGAACGGCGGCGGCTGTAGGCCAAACGGCATATGCCGGTTCGCTTCTGGCAGCCAAAGGAATGGCGGTCGCTGGAGCCCGTAAAAACGGCGGCCCAGTATCTGCCGGTGAAATGTATCGCGTAGGTGAGGGCGGCATGCCTGAGATTTACCAGGCCAGCTCTGGCAGGCAATACATGATACCTGGCGATAACGGCAAGGTGATCAGCAATAAGGATATGCAGGGCGGTGGCGGCGGTGGTGCGGTTATCCATCAGACTGTTGAGTTCCACATTCAGACCACAGGCGGCATAGACGACGCAACAATGGCGAAGATGTCAACCATGATGAAGCAAGTCAGCATTAACACCATCCGCGACCAGCAGCGGCCAAGCGGACTACTGCAGAGGAGCAGATAATGCCTGAAATATTCACCTGGAAGCCTGAGCGAGGCTATACCGTCAGCAGGCAGCCAAACGTTGCTGTGGTTAAGCTTGGCGACGGATATGAGCAGCGGCAGGTAAAAGGCATCAATCCTTTGATGGATAGCTACTCGCTGACCTTTAAAGGAACCGATGGCCTCTGCGGTAGGGCTAATATCGCCAAGGCTGTCGATGAATTCCTGAAAGCCAGATTGTCGGTGGAGGCGTTCTACTGGACGCCATCTGACACCGGAGTGCAACGGCTGTTTGTGTGCCGATCGTGGAGCACCACAAAGACCGGCCCACACTACGAACTTTCAGCCACATTTGAACAAGTGCCACGATGAGCCGAAAGGCGGGAGATAGTTATGACTTTAGAAGAACGTGTTGAAGCATTAGAAGCGGCTATGGCTAAGATGAGTATTCAGCAGCAAGAAGCTGATGCGATGAGGGACATAGCCAGACAGACCGTTAATGAGGTGATTGCAAATGCGCGTCGTCCTGGAGGTATGTTGAATGCGGCCCAATTTCAGGCCGCTGAATTTAAGATCGCATGCAATTCACAAAGCATTAGACCTAATGACGTTAACGCAATATTAGAAAATGCCAGACTAAATGCGATTTCAAATTCCTGAAATTTTGAATGCGTGAATCTTTGTCCTCTGAATTGTTTCGCTTGTTTCAGGAGTTGATGCGGCCTCTGCGCTGTGCCATAGAGCTTTTGTATTGAATCTGAATTTCTCTAATTGCTCAGGTGTAAGAACCTTTATTAGTTGGCGTACAACAGAATCAAGAGCGTCTACGCGGTCAATATTTCTCTGCAAAGTTTCTTTTTCCATTTGAATTCCTTAATAGAGGTAATCAGCCATCCCTCATTGTTGTGTGCGTCCATGCCCTCACATGGACGGGCTGAGGTCATACCTTAGCGGCCAGTAGTGAGTAATCACAGGGCAAAAGTCACACAACCAGATCACCAATATTGGTAGGTCATCACCAAATAACCAATTCGGCCGCCATCGCGCGGCCTTTTTTATGGGAGTTATCCGTGCGCGACATACCAGCAGAATTAATTATCGAAAGCGTTGACGCTGGCGTTGGCGCGTTTATCGACCTGTTTGAAGCAGACCTGCAGCCATATGGCGGCGACGTTGTTCGCTTCCATTCAGGCACGAACGGCTTCTACACGGACGTAATCTGGAAGGGGCGAGCATACCCGGCATACCCGATTGCCGTCGAAGGCTTTGAGATGAAAAACGAAGGGACGTATGCGCGGCCAACCATGGCAGTAGCAAACGTTTCTGGCCTGATTACCGGCATTAACAGCGACTTTGACGACATGCTTGGCGTTGTCATTACCCGCCGTCAGGTGCCGGTTAAGCACCTTGACGCTGTTAACTTCCCGAACGGGAACCCTGACGCCGACCCGACGAAAGAAGCGGTTTCCAGGTACATCGTGGAAGAGATGACCGAAGAGACGTTTGAGCAGGTCACTTACTCCCTGGCTACTCCTGTTGACTGCGATAACGCCATTATCCCGGCGCGGACAATACTGGCCGACGTGTGCCAATGGGTTTATCGGGGAGAAGGCTGTCGCTATGACGGGCCACCGGTAGCAGATGAGCGAGACAACCCAACAACCGATCCTAACCGCGACCGATGCTCTCATCGTCGCTCTGGTTGCAGGATGCGTTTCAAACGACCTGAGCCAATGCCAATCAGCAGCTTCCCAGGCTCTCAGAAGGTTTCCTGATGCAAGAGTGTATCGACTATGCGGCAACGTCGCAGGATGAAGTGTGCGGGCTGATCATCGACGACAGTCACCTGTTCCGCTGCCGTAATTCACACCCTGAACCGATGACTCACTTTCGAATAAGTGATGATGACTGGCTGGCTGCTGAAGAGGTGGGTGAGATTACTGCGGTTTTTCATTCCCACCCTCAGAATCAGCCAGGCCTGTCAGGCGCTGACCGGAAGATGCAAATTGCTACCGGGCTTCCGTGGTGGCTTGCCAGTAGTGGAAAGCTACATAAATTCAGACCAGTGCCATTTCTTCTGGGACGCAGATTCGAGCATGGAGTGATGGACTGCTACACCTTGTTCCGCGATGCATATCACCTGTGCGGCATTGACCTTCCTGATTTTGAAAGGAATTGCGGGTGGTGGTTGCGCGGAGAAAATCTGTACCTCAAGAACATGCCCGTCAACGGCTTTCGCCAGGTGTCCACTGAATTAGCCCATCCGGGCGATGTGATTATCCGGCAGCCATTCGATGGTGCCGATCCGTGCCATGCAATGATTCTCCTGGATAACAATATTGTGCTTCATCACGACCACACAGGACACCTCAGCAGACGAGAGCCGATGCGTCCGGCATTCATTAAACAGACACATTCGATATGGAGGCATGAACAGTGCTCATCTTTAAATTTGCAGGCCATCTACGCCGACATTTCCGCAAAGTCGAGTTAGACGTAGAGACGCCAGCGCAAGGCCTCCGGCTTCTTCTCGCTCAAAATCATGATTTTAAGAAAGCATTCCTCAGTTCAAATATGAGACTGAGGATCGCCGGCGAGGAAATAGAAAGTTCATCAGCGCAGTGGCATATGGACAGGCATTTGAATGACGGAAGTGTGATTTTGTTCGTTCCTGTAATTGAAGGGGCAATAACTGGCGTCACAGCTGCATATATCGCGATTGCAATCGCCGTGGCCTCGGTTGCTTACTCCGTCTACATGTCGAGAAACATGAAGACAAAAACATCAGCAGAATCTGCACAGACCGACAGCATCACCAACAACTCATTCACGAATGCCGAGAACCGAATAGGGCAAGGCAGGCCTGTACCAATCCTTCTGGGTGAAATGGTTGTAGGCAGTAACGTCATATCCCTCGGGATAGACACGACAAACAATATGGACTGGCAAGAGTCGATTAGCTAACAGGCCACCTCCGGGTGGCTTTTTTATTTCCGGAGAACGCGATGTCATCAGGCGGCGGCAAGGCTTCAACACCTACACTAATAAACGATAACCTACGTTCAAAGCAATTCCTGAAGGTGCTTGACCTCATCAGCGAGGGGCCAATTTACGGACCGGTTGACCAGGATCACCTTTCATCTTTTCTTCTGAACAAAACGCCGGTGACCAGCGTTAACGGTGACACAAATATCAACGGCGTAAGCGTGGCCTGGCGGCCTGGCTCTGAAACTCAGTCTCCTATTAATGGCTTTTCTGCCATTGAAGCGACGACCATCGTGAACAATGATGTCACCTTTAATACACCATTAGTGCGAACGGTTTCTGATGTTGATGTGACAAGGGTGCGTCTGAATATTGGCGTTCGCAGTCTTGTAGAGCAGGATACAAAGGGAAATCAGAAAAACACATCCGTCACGATGTCCATTGATGTTCGAACCGGCAACAACGTTTTCCAGCCCGTTAAAACCGTGACGATTGGCCCAGGCAAAATCTCAGGCGAATATCTGGAAGCGCATGTAATCGACGCTCCAGACACAAAGCCATTTGATATTCGTGTTCGCCGTATAACGCCTGACAGCACCAGCGACCTGCTTAGTAATGGGACGGTGTGGAATAGTTACACAGAAATCACTGACGACAACCTTACATATCCGTTCTCTGCTATCGCTGGCGCGGTCATTGACCGTGACCAGTACACCGACACGCCGACGCGTACCTATCACCTGCGCGGGCTGATTGTTGACGTGCCGGATAATTACGATCCAATTGCCCGAACCTATACAGGGTTGTGGACTGGTGGCTTCAAAAAGGCATGGACTAACAACCCAGCATGGCTTTTCCGGGCGCTGGTGACAAACAACCGCTACGGCCTTGCCCGTCGCGCTGGCTACATCGATGTTGATGATGGCTCGCTCTATATTCTTTCCCAATACTGTGACCAGTTAGTTAACGATGGCTACGGAGGTAAAGAGCCGCGGCATGTTCTCAATGCCTACATCACAGAGCAATCAAGCGCCAGAGATATTCTGGACAAGATTGCCGGAATGTTTCGTGGAGTGGCGTTGTGGGATGGCATGCGTTTAACAGTGATGCTGGACGCACCTCAAGACCCGATAGCAGCTATCAGCAACGCTAACGTTGTGGATGGGAAGTTTAGCTACAGCTCAGTGAAGCAGTCAGAGCGTTATAACGCTGTCGTCGTCTCATGGACTGACCCAAGCAACGGCTGGCAGGACGCGAAGGAGTATGTTTCTGACGATACGCTAATCAGCCAGAGCGGGAAGTACAACGAAACGACCATCGAGGCATTTGGTGCGACATCTCGCGGCCAGGCGTGGAGAGCCGGTAAGTGGCTGTTGGAAACTGCAAAGCGTGAGAATAAGCGTTTAACGTTCCAGATGGCGCGTGACGCTATCGCGTTCACACCGGGTGACATTGTTGAGGTGATGGACAACAACCACGCAGCAGCGCGGCTTGGTGGTCGCATAATCTCCCATGCTGGCTCTGTCATTACCGTTGATGCTGATGTATCTGAGCTGGCAGGGGGTGGCGATGGCATGTCCATCATGGGAAGTCACGGGAAGCTGGTTAAGTATGATATTGCCAGCGTCGCAGGAGACAAAATCACTCTTCGCACTACTCCGGCATGGGTTAAAGACGGTACTGTCTTCGTTATATCAACGGCGAGCGTTAAAACTCGACTGTGGAAAATACTTGGCGTCGCTGAGACCGAAAACAACTCCGTCTACAGCATCACCGCAGGACTTCACGACCCAAATAAGCAAGCTGTTGTTGATGAGGGTGCGGTCTTCGAGATACCAAATGATACTGCCAACGGCTATAGAGTACCGAACATCGAAAACCTGCGCATTATTAACACAAATTCAGAGACAGTTCAGGTCACGGCGACATGGGAAACTGCAACCACAACGCGCAAAATTACCTTTGAGCTGACCGTATACACAGAGGACGGAAAGGTTGTATCGCAGTACGAAACCGACCAGTTTCGTTATGAGTTCTATGGGATAGATGCAGGGCGTTACTCGCTGGGAGTTCGCGGCCGCAACGAGAACGGCATGAAAGGTGCAGAGACTCAGGTTAGTCTCGTGATTGGTGCGCCGCCAGCGCCATCAAGCGTTATCTGGACGCCGGGGCTATTCTCGGCTGTTATCGTGCCGGTTATGCGTATCACGGCAACAACGGACACTTCATTTGAGTTCTGGTACTCAGGCGAAAACAGTATATCCAACCCATCACAGATAGAAGATCAGGCCCAATTCCTTGGGCGCTCAACGCAGTGGACGCTGCAGGGATTGCAGGCTGATAAAACCTATTACGCTTATGTCAGGACTAGAAACGCCTTCGGTGTGTCTGATTTTGTCGAGGTGTCGGGTCAGGCTTCCTCTGATATTCCGGGAATGATTGACCTGATTGATAATGCTATACGCGATTCCGATGCATTTAAAAACGTGCAGGAAGGGGTTGATACTAACCTTGAAGGAATCATGGAAAACGCTCTGGCTAACCATGGCACCGTTGAGCATCAGTTCCAACAGCACGGAGAGGTGAGAGCAGATATTCTCGTTGTGCGAACAACTGTGGCAACCGTCGATAAAGGACTGGCAGATCTTTCCACCTATGTTCAGGCACAGATTGGTCCCAATGGTGAGTTAACCGCTGCTGTAAACCAGAAAATGACTGCTGAAGTTAATTTAGATGGGACAGCAAAAGCGAGTTACACGACAAACCTCGCAGTTATAAGGAATGGCGTAACTTATAGCGCAGGCATGGGGATGTCTATTGAGCCATCAGGTAACACCTATAAATCAACAGTCGTCTTTGCAGCTGACCAGTTCGGCATCTACTCAGGAAGCGATCCTGGAAATTATCAGGCTGCGTTCTTTGTGTTTAACGGACAGGTATTTATCAACTCTGCATTCATTCAGAACGGCAGTATCGATAATGCGAAGATAGGTAATTTTATTCAGTCTAATAATTATCAGTCTGGCGTTTCTGGCTGGCAGATTAACAAGAGTGGTTTCGCTGAATTCAGTCAGGTAACTGTCCGTGGTGCTATTTATGCAACCAGTGGTCAATTTGGTTTCACGAACAATGGAACAGGCGTAAACATTGATGGTAGAGGCGTGACTGTCAATCTTACAAACGGTGGCAGGATTGTATTGGGAGAGTGGTAAATGCCTCGGGGATTGTTAATTGATCTAAATGACGGCTCTCCAAGGATGGAGATAACTGCCGGACTGCGTTGCCCGTCATTTAGTGGAAGTAATGGAGACCAGATTCAGACGGGGGGAGTGGTAGGTGTAACAAAGACGCCCGGCTCTACAATGGTTATGCTTCCTGTTACGACAACCTATGCATACCCTGACAGTATAAGCCCGATACCTAGCATTGGAATGATGACGGGCTATGCGGATAATGGCAACGGAACCATTACGCAGAGTTGGTGGCACTCAAATCCGAGGCTGGCACAGCGGTTGACTGCGGGCGCTGCAAACTACGTAGAAATACTGGCAATATCACAGAGCGGCAATCGTGGGTTGCTGATTAGCGAGTCTACTGACTTTACGTTTATATCATCTGCAACTCAGTTTATGGGGTGCGTCTGGTACGGAAATTTCACCGTTAACGGAAACACCCCATTGCCAGCTAGCGGAATTCCCTTTGCTAGCTGGGATTCGCCCGATGTGTCAATTGCCTTTGATGGAACAAACCTGACATCATTCCTGGCTCATGATGGCTATGGAGATGCTGCACGCCCAGTAACAATCAGGCTTGCGATATTTGCGAGAGTTGATCCAACGCCGGGCAGAGGACTGACATTTGTTAACCCTGATGGAAAGGTAACATTCTCCACAACAAGGAAACCACTTGTTTTCAGGAATGCATTCTGGAATCCAGCCTCTGGCGCTGCAAATGCATCTGGAAATATGGTGATGATTTGCAGAACTGGATTCAGAAACAGGAATGCGGGTGGTTGGTGCAACATGAAACACAAAGGGATAATATTTAGTGGCGGGGTTGTTAGTAGCGCCTCCAACAATACAAAGTTTTCATGGACTGATCAATATCCCATTATTGACGAGAGGACAATTAATCTAAATATTCCTTTGATTCCAGCAATGTATTAATTATGAACCTTTACTGTGCCTCCAAATCCATTACCCCATAACATTTTCAGTCCATCATATCTTATATCAACACCTTCAAAAGGTATTTTTTCACCATTCTGCCAGATTAAAACACACTTACCATAAGACATCATGGCGCAGGTTCCATCTGGTTTAGGTGGTGATGAGCAAGAGGAAATTAGAAGTGTGGTAGTTAATAAAGTAATTTTAATTGATTTCATAATCGTAGTCCTGATTGTATTTCGTAAATAAAATTCGCCTGGAGCGTGGTTTTTATCAGGCTTATGTTTTGAATTTAAATATTGTTCAAATAAAAGTTGAGAAAAAATATCATTTTTTAAATTAAATTCAGGAGTAATCATGTCAGCAGGAACACTAACACTCACAAATAACAGCGCGGCGGTATCTGGATCGGGAACGCCGTTTAACACCGAGCTGGCCGCTGGTGATTTCATCGTTGTCACTGTCGGCGGTGTGCCATACACGCTGCCTGTCAAATCGGTAGAAAGTGCAACAGCATTAACACTCGTCAGCGTTTATACCGGACCGACGCAATCTGGAGCGGCGTGGTCTGCTGTTCCGCGCGTCGCATTGAATATGGTCACCGCTGCCTTAGTTGCGCAGAGCGCCGAGGCGCTGCGGGGCCTGAACTACGACAAGCAGAACTGGCAGCAATTATTCAGTGGTACGGGAACTATAACGGTCAGATTACCTGACGGCACAACATATACAGGCCCGGCCTGGAATAGCATTACAAAAGCGATAGATAATAAAGCAGATAAAACTGCTCTAGATAATAAAGCAGATAAAACTGCTCTAGATAATAAAGCAGATAAAACTGCTCTAGATAATAAAGCAGATAAAACTGCTCTTGATTCATATGCGAAAAAAGGCGCTAACGCCGATATAACATCAATATCCGGCCTTACAACTGCTTTAAGCCTTGCGCAGGGCGGGACTGGCCTCACGAATCCATTCGGAATATCTGCTAATACTTTTTGCCAGGGCAATGACACGCGACTGGGAACTGTAAACAATAAAAGTGGAGGGGAAATTTCCTCACCGATAACTGTCCGCGGAACAGGAATTACAGGGAAAATAAATATCATTGGTGCTGATTATACGACGACACAGGGAAGTGGAATTTACAGTGTATCGAGAACCAATAATGACCGTTTCGATCATTACCTTGGAGGTGCGGCAGTTGGTCAGCCTTTTTCCTTGCTGTGGGCGTTGAGGCCTGGCGGCGCTGATCCCGGGTCACTCTACTGGGGAATGGTAAGTTCTGGTGATATGACTACGCCGAAGGGTACTGTCATGACCAGCGGTTCCGACGTCAGACTTAAAAATAATTTAACTCCTGTCATTAATACCGACGAAGCCGGAAACCGACTTGATAAGATTGGAATTGTTGAATATCAGTGGAAATATGGCACTCGGACATGTAGGGGAATGCTTGCTCAGCAAATGGATGGTATCGACCCTTTGTACACATTCACGGAGGGGAAAGCCAGCGATGATGATGGCAAAGAGTTTGAGGTATTAAACGTGGATCAGACAGCCGTTGTGGCTGATTTAGTCCTGGTCGTGCAGTCACTTCGCAAGAGAGTGCAGGAACTCGAAGCTAACCAAAAAATGTCATAATTTTTCGGAGACAATTTCATGGGGCAGCCATGGGGCAAAAAATTAGCGCGAGGTTGCGTGAACTTACCAATAGTCCAAACACTCTCGCGCTAAATCTCTGTCTTGAATCGTGATGTTTCCTGTTCTTTCTCTACCTTACGATTTGACTCCTCATATGATGAACATGCAGGTGTAGTGGCACCAGCACGGTTTTAGTGGGGAAAAGGTCTGCGACGGGCCTTTTACTCATCTATTACAAGCACTATTAATTATCATTCTTATTTCAATTCTGTATTATTCCGCACGCTAAACCTTTTTATAATATTCGATTAACAACTGAATATTTCATATGAAAGACACTCAGAATTTTCTCGTTTTATGCCCAATGAATGCTAAATGGCATGACGCAGATCAAACTTCCCCCCCGCATTGCAATGCATATTCAGCGCCGGAATTATCACACATTATTATTATTTTATTTTTTTTCTGGGTGATATTCGAACAGGTTCATATCGCATCAGGGAAATGAATAGCCGACCATAAGTATATTGTTAATTGAAAAATGACAGCGTGACGACTGAACGTCCTGCTGGGCTATCGGGTGCGCGCCTCATGGGGTGAGAGAAAGGTCGAGGGTTAAAGAAAGTCGATAAAGCTTATTTAATTTCTGGCGAAACTATTAAGGGAATAACGTATTAAATAAAGAAGAGTGATGGTGCTTAATAAATTATTGAGGTGATAGTTAACCGGTTGCAGCCGGTTAACTATCGATTTGATCGGATTTTACTAAATCTTCACAAGCGAATATATAGTAGGTTTTTAGCATGAAAAAGGCAACTTTAGCGTTAATTCTGGGCGTTTTTATTAGTCATTATTCCTGGGCCGACGAAACTTCTTATGAGGTAACGGGCAATAACGGAAAATTCACGTTAGTGGCGGATACCCTCGGCGGAAACACGGTGTCAGGATTGGCCGGCGTCTACAATCTCGATCAGTTCGATATTGACGTAAAAAGAAATGCCAGGGTTTTGCTTGCAACTGAAGCAGGCGTGAGTGCTAACCAGGCGGCGATTGCTTCGCTGGGCCAGGATGTTCTGGGCGTACAAAATACCGGGGTTTATGCACGTTCAAGAGCTGACGCCGCCATGGCAAATACTGAAGCCAACAAAGCCGCGCTTCAGGCAACTAATCAGGCGATGGCTGAGAATACTGCCGAACTGGCTAATCATGAGTCACGTATTGATGCCCTGGAAGCCAATACCGTCAACAGCAGTAGCTTTAACCGCTTAAAAGATCGGGTGGACGAAAACCGTCAACGTGCCTCTGCGGGTATTGCCGGCGTTGCCGCTATGGCTAACATTCCCCAGGTAACCCAGGGTGCGACGTTTTCCGTAGGCGCCGGGGCAGGCACAACCGACGGTGAGAGCGCGCTTGCGGTAGGGTTCTCCGCTCGTGCGACGGAAAGCACCGTGGTTAAAGCCTCCGTTTCAAACGATTCACAGCAAAACTTTGTTGTGGGCGCTGGTGCATCCCTGCAGTGGTAAACACGCTGCGCTAAAAAAGCCCCTTATGGGGCTTTTTCTTTTAAGGGAGCAAGTAATGCGCTTTTATCTAATCTTTCTGTTGGCGGCATTCAGCATTATGGGAGTTTGCATCGCGCTGATGCTGATTATCTCCCGCGTGATGGAGACTTATCTCTCCGTTTGTTGAGCGAAGTATCGTTTTTGCCAGTAAGATGGGTTTAATGCGCGCATTCGTTTGACGTGGAAAGTAATTCCACTGCAAAATCAGGATGATACCTTTACTGTGCCGGAAGGGACTTCCGGTCTAAATGGGAGAGTCCTGCCAGCCTATGACCCCGCAACAGACGCTAGAAGAGCATTACGAGACATTAACCCCCGAACTGCAGCGCGCCGCTGACCTGAGCCTGCATAACGTGAAGGATTTGGTGGCGCTTTCGATGCGGGCTTTTGCTGCGCGGATTGGCGTAAAACCCGCGACGCTGCTGCGCCTGGCCCAGCGCCTGGGCTATGTCGGCTGGGGGGAATTCAAAACAGCTTTTATTCAGGAGCTTGGCCTGAGCCACGAAACGCATCAGGCAAGGGCCGAAAAACTGGTGGATAAAGGCAGCACGGCGTCACTCTATCAGGAAGTATTTGACGCCCACGCGGTCAATCTTTCCCACACCGAGGCCGAAAACCCAGAGGCGATGGAAAAGGCGGTGGACGTGCTGGACGCCGCAGAACACGTCTATGTGTGCGGCTTTCGCGCCAGCTATTCTGTGGCCTACACGCTGTTTTATATCTATCGTCTGTTTAATAAGAACGTGTCGCTCATCGACGGCCAGGCGAGTAACTACGAAATATTTACCCGCGAGCTGACGCCAAAGGATGTGGTGCTGATGATAGGGTTTGCGCCGTATTCGCGTGAGTCGCTTGATGTGCTGGGCGCTGCCCGGCAGGCCGGAAGCAAAATCGTGGCGTTGACCGACTCCCCGCTTTCTCCCCTTGCGGAACACGCCACAAGCACGCTTTATTTCTCCGCGCACAGCCCGTCATTCTTTCCTTCCGTGGTGTCGGCGATGGGCATTGCCGAATGTTTACTGGCGATGCTGGTGGCAAAGCACGGGGACAGGGCGGTGGAGAAGATTGCCAGCGCGGAACGTTTCCTGTTGGACTCCGGCGCATGGGTGAAGCCGGTCCGTTAGTAAAAGGGGCAACTCTCTGCCCCTTGTATCATTAGCGCTGAATAAGATAGCGAATGGTCGGGCCATCCTGCTGAATATCCAGCACCGTGTAGCCGTGGTTATTGGCGTCGAGAGGAATGTTGTTGATGGACTGCGGGCAGTCGCTCACCACTTCCAGAATCTCGCCTTTTTTTAGCTGAGGCATTGCTTCAAGCGTTGCAACCGCCGGGTAAGGACAGGGCTCGCCCACCATATCCAGACGATAGTCAGGCACGATGTTCTGGCTCATGCGGTTTCTCCTGTTGGGGTGTTGATAGCCTGGTTTTTACGGCGGAAGAAGCGTTTCTCCCAGCCGACGATCAGCAGATAAGCGACGAGCAGCATCAGGTAAGTCACCAGCAGCCCGCCCAGCGGCCCAAAGGTATTCAGCAGGTTGACCTTGTCCCAGCTGGTGGCCAACGCGGGGGAAATATCATCCCAGAACCAGGCCAGCAGCGTAGAGCCAATAACGTTGCCCAGGCCAACCCACCAGTAGTGCACCTGGCCTTCAACCGCGCGATACATCCAGCCGGTTTCACAGCCGCCGGCCAGCACGATGCCAAAGCCAAACAGCAGGCCACCGATAACCGCATTCGGCCCTGCCCACATGATTTTGGCTTCCACGCCGAGCTGCACATAGCTGAAGATGCCAATCGCGCTGACCGCCATTCCCAGAATAATGGCTTTTGCCATGTGGGTACGCCCGGTTATCCACATATCGCGGAAGGCCGAGGTAAAGCAGATCTGCGCGCGTTCGATAAGCAGCCCAAAGCCGACGCCAAACAGCATAGCCAGGCCCAGCTTCGGCTGGTTGATGGCGGTTAAACCGCCCCAGCCCAGCATGCCGATAAACACCAGCATCCCCATGCGGAAGCGGCGCTTAGCGCGGTCTGGCTGCTGCGTCAGCGGTGAGGCAGCGGAAACTTTTTGCAGCTTAACCGGGATGCGGAACATCGGCAGCAGGGTGAAGCGAGCGCCAAACCAGCAGCCGATGGCGGTTGCCAGGGCGAAGAACCACGCGTGCAGCGAGAACTGGGGGATCCCGGTAAAGAACGCCGCGAGGTTGCAGCCCATCGCAAGCCTTGCGCCAAAGCCGGCAATGATGCCGCCGAGCACCGCCTGAATAATGCGGATGCGGTGCTGAGGCAGGCGAAGCTTAACGTTGTTGGCCCACAGCGCCGCCGCGAAGCAGCCGCCAAACATGCCGAGGATCATCATGCCGTCGATGCGGGTCAACGGGCTGCCGTCGAGGTGGATGAGCTTGTAGTAACCCCATTCTTCGGCGTGAACGCCCATCAGCTGTAGCAGCTGGCCGCCCCAGCGGGTGAATTCGCCGGTGACCGCCCAGAAGGTGCCGGTGATGCCGAAGTAGTAGGTGGAGAGGATCCCGGCCGCTATCACGGCGGGCATCGGTTTCCAGAAGGTAATGAGATATTGCTGTTTGAAGGAGTGCCAGGTCATTGTTTTCGCCTCTGAACTCAGAAGAACGTGCCGCCAGGAGCGGAAGAGGGCGCGATCATACGCCTATCTTTTTTGCTTAACAGGCTGAAAAGACGAAAAATCAATCTGGATCAATTTTTATGCCTCGGGAGGAAGTGCTGGCAGGCCCAGGGCTTTAATGCCAAAATTATTTTTTCTCCGCAGTCAGGATAGACGATGAAGAAGCTTTTAGTATTGGCGGCGCTGGTGGCACTGAGCGGCTGCGTCGAGGTTAGAGATTATGGGCAGGTGGTGCGTACCGAGGCACCGGCAGGCATGGCAGGCTACTGGCAGTCCAGCGGGCCGCAGAGCGAGCTGGTGAGCCCGGAGGCCATTGCCTCGCTGGTCGTCACGCCTGAAGGTGATACCCTTGATTGCCGCCAGTGGCAGCGGGTGATTGCGGTTCCGGGTAAGCTGACGCATTTATCTGGCGATCTGCGTAACGTGACCGTTAAGCGTGAAATTTACGGCATCGAGCGTAACGGCGATACGCTGGAATATGCGGGCATGACTTTGAAGCGCGTGGATCGTTTGACGACCGAGTGCGCTGATTACCTGGCGAAAAATCCTTTGGGTGGGAAGTTATCCAAAGAGAAAAAATAAGGCCCCTCACCCTAACCCTCTCCCCAAAGGGGCGAGGGGATTTTATTGTGCAAATGTTTGGTTATGATTTCATTCGCTCACTCTTTTTAGACTGTCTTGTCGATATTAATCCCAAGGCTTTTGCAGGATTGGCGACAGTTCCGTTCACTTCCAAACAAGTTTCATATGCTGCCATTGCACTGGTGAACGTGTCCGGGGTATAACGCCATCCCCCGGACAGCCCCGGCGCCCGGCGAAAGCCGGGAGGCAATTCAACCCTCACCCCGGCCCTCTCCCAGAGGGAGAGGGGGAAAACAGCCAATGGGGAACATTGTTTATTCCCTCTCCCTTCCAGGGAGAGGGTTAGGGTGAGGGTAAAAATAAGAAGCGAGGCTCGGTTCCGGCTTAAATCGCCTCCGTTTTCTCTCCGACTGGCCAGGGTCCGGACGTCGGGAACGGCCGGAGGCTGAGAGCGTCGGGAACGCATCTCAGCCGACCCAGGACTGGGAGATAAAACGGAGGTCTGCCGC
>NZ_JACARU010000027.1:0-12379 GCF_013386425.1 Cedecea sp. P7760
TCGCCCCCGGTTATGACCCCGAATGTTTGGGTGATGGCCGGTGGGTTTACCGCTTTAGCGGCGATGAGCTTGCCGGGCGCCGGGGGTTGTTAGGGGGCATGGCGTAATGCCACCTGACACGTTCACCGTGTTCCGAGCGTGCAGGGGAAACAAATGTACGGGTGAACGGAAAATTGACAGGTTTAAAATAGGGACACGAGCCACCTCAAAGCACAAAGCAGTAAAACCCAATGTAACATCAAGTTACGTTAGCCAGCCTGGCTACTCCTTGCCCGGATTTTAATCTCAATCGCAATACTGTCATCCACCACGGCCTCAAATTTATCCATGTTAAAGGCCGCGCGTGAAATCACCGTTCTCGCGCGTAACGAGATGAAGCTTTTCTCTGCCGCAGCGGCGGGATCGCCGTCCATGTTGGCCTCAAGAACCACCGCGCGCCGGACATTTTTTACCTGCAGCAGGCCAAAAATCCGGTAATGCCCCAGCCCTTCGGCCACGACTCTGCTGCTTGTAAAGGAGAGCGAGGGGTAATGTGCCGTATCGAAGAATAACCCGCCCTGTAATTGATAAGTGAGTAAGCTATTGGATGCCTGGAGCGTAGCGGCCGGGATGCGCACGCTGATGCTGTCATGCACGTCATTTCCCTCATCCAGTAAAAGTAAGCCGGTAACCCCGTCGAGATGCGCCTGCGATGTGCTACCGAAGGCATGCCATGAGAGCGCAATGGCGGTTTGAGGCGTGATGACGCTGTAATTTTCCGGCATCGCATACGCTAAGGGGCTGACCAACAGGCCGAGGGTTATTTTCAGAAAAATGCGCAGCATGGTGTTTTTCCGTTGGCGAACATAACCCGCTAACGTTTCACGACAGCCTTTTATTCATTTTTATTTTCCTGATTTTTTATTTAAGCGAACAACAGTAAAAATGAGAAAAACCCGCGGCTTTAGACGTCTAATTTTCCAATAACCACACAAAAATAATTAAACCAAAAACAATACACTTAATTACATTTATTACCCGGAAAATGCCTTATCCAGATAGCAATGATGTTTAACCAGGGAATACATGATGAGCAAAAGCCCAGACATACCCGATCTCACCTCTGACTTACCCCGCTGGCTGGCTTATATCGACAGCCTTCATTCGCAGGTGATTGATATGGGATTAGACAGAATCAAAGACGTAGCAGCAAAACTCGATGTGTTAAAGCCCGCGCCTTTTGTCTTTTTAGTCGGCGGAACCAACGGCAAAGGCACCACCTGCCACACCCTCGAGAAAGTCCTGATGCAGTCAGGGTACAAAGTGGGCGTATTCAGTTCACCCCATATGATTCATTATAAAGAGACGGTACGCATTCAAGGCCAGGAGCTGTCGGATGCGGCCCACATTGCTGCTTTTGTTGAAATTGAAAAAGCACGTCAGGCCACTACGCTAACCCCTTTCGAATTCAATACGCTGGGCGCATTCTGCCTGATTAAATGGGCTCAGGCAGACGTGGCGATTATTGAGGTTGGCATGGGGGGCCGGGACGATGCGACCAACATTCTTACCCCGGATGTCTCCGTCATCACCAACGTGGCGCTGGACCACGAAGACTGGTTGGGCAAAGGCACCGAGGCCATCGGCGAGATCAAAGCAGGTATCTTCCGCAGCGGACATCCGGCGGTGATTGGGCAACAACAGGCCCCGGAGGCCTTGCTCCGCTATGCGCAGCAGATTGGCGCTATCCCCCATCAAAATGGCGTGGACTGGCATATCACAGAGGGCGGCGATGGATGGACGTTTAGCGACAAGCTCGGCGAAATCACCCCGTTAAGGCAGCCGAAAATGCCACGCGATAACGTGGCTACCGCAATAGCCGCGCTGCGTATCAGCGGGCTTAAATTTGAGCTGGCTGCGCTGCATGATGTTATTCATAAAGCCAACTTACCCGGTCGCTTTCAGGTAATTGACCACAAACCCACCGTGATTTTAGATGTGGCGCATAATCCTCACGCTGCGGCGTATTTAGCGGAAAGATTGCGTAACTACCCCAAAAAAGGAAAATACCGTTTTGTTATCGGCATGCTTATTAATAAAGACATCAAAGGCACCGTCGATTATTTAAAGGATCTGTCCAAGGAATGGTATTGCTGTGGCATTCAGGCGGGCCCAAGGAGCTCTCGGGCGGAAGATATTGCGCAGTATTTACCTGCGGCAAAAAATTTCCCGGATATTTTATCCGGCTGGGATGCAGCCAAACGTGATGCCAGTGCGGACGATGTGATTGTCGTTTGTGGATCGTTTTATTCTGTTGCACCCGTGCTGAACGAACTGAATTAGACCGAGGTAAAAAAGCCACCCCGAGTGAGGTGGCTAATTTTAAATATAACCCGCTTATTTCAGCTCAAATTCGCCCTGCTGCACGCGGGCGGAATCGAGGCCGATAAACACGTTGAATTTGCCCGGCTCCGCGTCGTACTTCATCTTCGCGTTCCAGAACTTCAGGGCGTTGATGTCGATTGGGAAGCTGACGGTCTGGCTTTCACCCGCTTTCAGCGCCACTTTCTTAAAGCCTTTCAGCTCTTTCACCGGGCGGCTCATGGAAGTGGTCACGTCCTGCAGGTACATCTGCACCACGGTTTCCCCTTCACGCCCGCCGGTATTGGTGACGGTGACCGAGGCCTCGACTTTGCCGTCGCGCTGCATGGTCGGCGCGGAAAGCTTCACGTCGCCCACTTTAAAGGTGGTGTAGCTCAGCCCGTAGCCAAACGGATACAGCGGCCCGTTCGCTTCATCAAAGTAGCGTGAGGTGTATTTGTTTGGTTTTTCCGGGTTGTACGGACGGCCGGTATTCAGGTGGCTGTAGTATGTCGGAATTTGCCCGACCGAGCGCGGGAAGGACATTGGCAGCTTGCCGGACGGGTTATAGTCACCGAACAGAACGTCGGCAATTGCGTTCCCGCCTTCGGTGCCGCCGTACCAGGCTTCCAGCAGGGCATCCGCCTGCTGATCTTCTTTCACCAGCGCCAGAGGACGGCCGTTCATCAGCACCAGCACCAGCGGTTTGCCGGTGGCCTTCAGCGCGGTAATCAGGTCACGCTGGCTCTGCGGCAGCGTCAGGTTGGTGCGGCTGGACGCCTCATGCGCCATGCCCTGGGCTTCACCGACCACGGCGACCACTACATCGGCGTTTTTCGCCGTATTCACCGCTTCATCGATCATCGCTTTCGGCGTGCGCGGGTCAACGGTGACCGCAGGCTCATACTGGTTCAGGAACTCGACGATGTCTTTTTCATCGGTGACGTTCGCGCCTTTGGCAAACACCACTTTGCCCTGCGGACCTACGGCATTTTTGATGCCTTCCAGCGGGGTGACGGACTGCGCGGCCACGCCTGCGGCAGACCAGCTGCCCATGGCATCACGTTTGCTGTCCGCCAGCGGGCCAATCACCGCAATGGTGGAAGTCTTTTTCAGCGGCAGCGTTTGCAGGCGGTTTTTCAGCAGTACCATGCTTTCGCGCGCCACTTCTCGCGCTTCTTTGCGGTGCAGGCGGCTTTCGGCGTTGGTGTCTGCCGGGTCAGAATCTTTTGGCCCAAGGTGACTGTACGGATCGTTAAACAGCCCCATGTCGTATTTCACGTTCAGCACGTGGCGGGTGGCGTCATCCAGCTCTTTCATCGGCACCGCGCCGCTTTTCACCAGCTCTGGCAGATATTTGCTGTAGTACTCGTCGCTCATGCTCATGTTGATGCCGGAGTTGAGCGCAATGCGCACCGCGTCTTTCGGATCGCTGGCCACGCCGTGTTTGATAAGCTCTTTAATCGCGCCGTGATCGGAGATGGTAATACCCTTGAACTTCCATTCGTCGCGCAGCAAATCTTTAAGCAACCAGCTGTCTGCTGAGGCCGGCGTACCGTTCAAAGAGTTCAATGCCACCATCACGCCGCCGCTGCCCGCGTCCAGCGCGGCTTTATATGGCGGCATGTAGTCGTTAAACAGGCGCTGCGGGCTCATGTCGACGGTGTTGTACTCTTTTCCGCCCTCCACCGCGCCATAGGCCGCGAAGTGCTTCACGCTGGTCATCACCGAGTAGCGGTCCGCCGGGCTTTTGCCCTGCATCGCTTCAACCATGGTGCGCCCCATAATCGAGGTCAGGTAAGTGTCTTCGCCAAACCCTTCGGAGACGCGGCCCCAGCGCGGATCGCGCGAGACGTCGACCATCGGTGCCCAGGTCATGTTCAGGCCGTCATCCGCCGCTTCATAGGCAGAAATACGCCCCACGGTTTTCACCGCATCGAGGTTAAACGAGGACGCCAGGCCGAGGCTGATCGGGAACACGGTGCGCTGACCGTGCACCACATCGTAGGCGAAGAAGAGAGGAATTTTCAGGCGGCTGAGCTGCATCACCTGGTCCTGCATGGCGCGGATGTCCTGGCGGGTAACGGTGTTGAAAATAGCCCCCACCTGGCTGTCTTTGATCATCTCGCGGATAGCTTCTTTCGGGTTATCCGGGCCGACGCTGATTAAACGTAGCTGACCGATTTTTTCGTCGGTGGTCATTTTTTTCAGCAGGTCGGTGACGAAGGCATCACGCGCTTCCGGCGTTAAAGGGTGCGGGCCAAACATTTCGTCGGCCAGCGCAGGCTGCAGCGCCAGGCTTACGGCAACCCCTACAGAACAGAGCCATTTCATCGGATTCACTCTCACAAGCGTTTGTTAAGGCGTGCAGTTTGCCACATCGCCACCACGGTAAGAAGAGCGTAGCAAAGCCTGGCTGCTGATTTCGCGGAGATTTCCTCGTTACGCTCACGTTTTTCGGCGCTATGCTTAACGACAGGCTTTTTGATGCCACCACAAGGAGTGGACCCATGTCTGTTTTGATGAATTCCGATAATAAAACGCTGATAAACGAACTCTCTCGCCACGTTGGCTCGCACCATGTTTTAACCGATCCGGCCAAAACGGCCCGCTACCGTAAGGGCTTTCGTTCCGGCCAGGGGGAAGCGCTGGCGGTAGTGTTCCCCGGCTCCCTGCTGGAGCTGTGGCGCGTGTTAAGCGCCTGCGTCGCCGCCGATAAAATCATTATTATGCAGGCCGCCAATACCGGCCTGACCGAAGGCTCGACGCCAAGCGGCAGCGACTACGATCGCGATATCGTGATCATCAGTACGCTGCGTCTCGACAAGCTGCACCTGCTGGATAAAGGCGAGCAGGTACTGGCCTACCCCGGCACCACGCTTTACTCGCTGGAAAAAGCGCTTAAACCGCTGGGCCGCGAACCGCATTCGGTGATCGGCTCCTCCTGTATTGGCGCGTCGGTTGTCGGCGGTATTTGTAATAACTCCGGCGGTTCGCTGGTGCAGCGCGGCCCGGCCTATACCGAGATGTCGCTTTTCGCCCGCATTGATGAAAGCGGCAAGCTACAGTTGGTGAACCATCTGGGCATTAACCTGGGCACCACGCCGGAGCAAATTCTCAGCACGCTGGACGACGAACGCGTGAAAGACAGCGACGTGCAGCACGACGGCCGTCACGCGCACGATCACGATTACGTGACCCGAGTGCGCGATGTTGAGGCCGACACGCCTGCGCGCTACAACGCTGACCCGGATCGCCTGTTTGAATCTTCCGGCTGCGCGGGCAAGCTGGCTGTCTTTGCGGTACGCCTCGACACCTTCCCGGCGGAAAAGCGCCAGCAGGTGTTTTACATCGGCACAAACCAGCCGAATGTACTGACCGAAATTCGTCGCCATGTTCTGGCCAACTTCGAAAACCTGCCGGTCGCCGGGGAGTACATGCACCGCGACATTTACGACATCGCTGAAAAATACGGCAAAGATACGTTCCTGATGATCGACAAGCTCGGCACCGACAAAATGCCGTTCTTCTTCACCATGAAGGGGCGCACCGACGCGATGCTGGACAAGGTGCCGCTGTTTAAGCCGCACTTTACCGACCGCTTTATGCAGAAGCTCGGCGGCGTTTTTCCGGCTCACCTCCCGGAGCGGATGAAAACCTGGCGCGATAAATATCCTCACCATCTGTTGCTGAAAATGGCCGGAGATGGCATCGACGAGGCCAAAGCCTGGCTGAGCGAGTACTTTAAAACCGCCGAGGGTGATTTCTTCGTCTGCACCGCAGAAGAAGGCAGCAAAGCCTTCCTGCACCGCTTTGCCGCCGCCGGAGCCGCGATTCGCTATCACGCCGTGCATGCGGATGAGGTAGAAGACATTCTGGCGCTGGATATCGCCCTGCGCCGCAACGACGGCGACTGGTTCGAAGAGCTGCCGCCGGAAATCGGCGATAAGCTTATCCATCGCCTCTATTACGGCCACTTTATGTGCCATGTTTTCCACCAGGATTACATTGTCAAAAAAGGCGTGGATGTGCATGAGCTGAAAGAACAGATGCTGGCACTGCTGCATGAACGCGGCGCGCAGTACCCGGCTGAGCATAACGTCGGCCATCTCTACAAAGCGCCGGACACGCTGAAGCAGTTCTACAAGGCCAACGACCCGACCAACAGCATGAACCCTGGGATTGGTAAAACGACCCGGCGTAAAGGCTGGGCCGAAGACGACGGCGCTCAGGAGCACGGCTGACGGAGATAAGTTTCTCCTATGACGGGCAATCTATGTTTCACGCTGTTTTGGGCATAGATTAATGAAGCGGGGTGAAGACTATCTTCACCCTTTTTTCTGCCTAAGGAGTGAAAGATGTCCGCAGTAGAAACGTTGCCTTTCCCTTCAGTCCACATCAGGGAAGCAACGCCCGACGATATTCCTGCCATTAAAACGATTTATGCCTGGCACGTGCTGAACGGCAAAGGATCGTTTGAAGAGACCCCACCTGACGAACAGCAGATGACCGGGCGCCTGGCGGCGGTTCGCGCTCACGGCCTGCCGTGGCTGGTCGCGATGATTGACGAGCAAATCGTGGGCTACTGCTACGCCACGGTTTACCGCCCTCGCCCCGGCTATCGCTACACGATAGAAGATTCGGTCTATATCGACGCCAGCATGACCGGGCGCGGCATCGGCAAAGCCCTGCTGAGCGAGCTCATTACCCTGTGCGAAAAGGGGCCGTGGCGGCAGATGATCGCGGTGATTGGCGACGGGGATAACAATACGGGCTCGTGCAAATTACATAGCCAGCACGGGTTTGAAACCGTCGGGCGGCTGCGTAGCGTGGGGTTTAAGCTGGGTGACTGGCGGGATACTTTAATGATGCAGCGCCCCCTCAACGGTGGAGACGGGACGCTGCCGGACTGATTACTCTTCTTCCGATCCTGCCGCGGTGTTGTTCGCTATTTGCGCCGCTTTAGAGCGCTTATAGCTTAATGCCGCCGCCGGAACAGGAGTCACTTTGCCGGTTTCCATCCAGTTGCGCAGGCGGTTAGCGTCGGCGAAGTGGGTGTATTTCCCGAAGGCATCCAGCACCACCAGCGCGACCGGGCGACCGTTAATCACGGTGCGCATCACCAGGCAGTGGCCCGCGTTGTTGGTGAAGCCGGTTTTGGTGAGCTGGATATTCCAGTTTTCGCGGTACACCAGATGGTTGGTGTTGCGAAACGGCAGGGTATAGGCCGGGTTGCGGAAGGTTGCCATATCCTCATGCGTGGTGCTGAGCTGACCCAGCAGAGGGTATTTCTGCGTCGCCACCAGCAGTTTGGTCAGATCGTTCGCGGTGGAGACGTTCTCAATCGACAGGCCGGTTGGCTCGACGTAGCGGGTATGGGTCATTCCCAGCGACTTCGCCTTAGCATTCATCGCGCGGATAAACGCCTCGTAGCCGCCAGGGTAGTGGTGAGCCAGGCTCGCCGCCGCGCGGTTTTCCGAGGACATCAGCGCCAGCAGCATCATGTTTCTGCGGCTGATTTCGCTGTTCAGGCGAACGCGGGAGTAAATACCCTTCATTTCCGGCGTATGGCTGATGTCCACTTTCAGCATTTCATCCATCGGCAGATGGGCGTCCAGCACCACCATCGCGGTCATCAGCTTGGTGATAGAGGCGATGGGGCGAACCAGATCCGGATGGCTGGAATAAAGAATTTTATTGGTTTGCAAATCGACAATCATGGCGCTGCCGGAGGCTATCTCCTGGCCGGCGCTGGCCGCGTGGGTGGCGACCTTGCTGGCTTCTGCCTGCGGGGCAAAAGGCACAGTCATCATCAGCGCAAGGCTGAACAACGATAAACGGATTTTTGTCGGCATGGTGACACTTCTGTAATGATTCCGGAAAAGTATAGGCTCACCGCAGGCATTCATCTGAATAATATAAACATGCGGGGCGCCGGAATCATACTCCGGCGCCCCGCTTTACTGCCAGTTAAGAATCGTAACGTTATATCAAAACTTTCCGATAATTCGCCCCGTCAGAACAGGCGATAGCCGTAACCCCACAGGATAACCGCGACGGCCAGCAGCACTTCCAGCACCAGCACGCCAATCGCCAGGGTTGAACTGGAAAAACTCATCCCCTCTTCTTTGTCGATGCCAAGGAAGTCCGGCACGCCGACGTAGAGCAGATAGCCGGTGTAAACCAGCGCGACGGCGCCTACCGCTACGCAAAGCCAGACCAGCGGATAAAGCGCCACTATCCCGCTTAAGAACAGCGGCGTAGCGACATAGCCGGCAAAGACCATACAGCGGGCAAGCGACGGACGCTGCGGGTAGTTACGCGCCATCCACCACATAACCCGGCCCATTACCGCGACACCGACAAGCATCAGGGCATAGAAGAGAATACCCAGATACAAGCCGGTAAACATAGAGAGCTGAACGTAGGTGCCGTCCCCGAAATTCCAGCCGATTTGCGTGGTGCCGATAAACGCGCAGATGACGGGAATGGCCGCCATCAACAGCACATGGTGTGTGTAGTGATGCGAGACGGACTCGTTCTCGCGCCTGATTTCCTGCATTTCCCGATTAGGATGGGAAAACAATCCCCAGACATGGCTCATACAACCTCCGGACCTGCGGCGCAAATGCTTGCGATACACCAAGTATAATTCACCTTCAGGTTATTATTTAACCAGCCAAAAAATATCTCTGATTCTGTGCAGACAGGCGGCGATGAGTTGTATGCTTGAGGGAAAATTTCATACCCTAAATAATTCGAGTTGCAGGAAGACGGCAAGGCCGGGAATCCTCAGGAGCATAGCTAACTATGTGACTGAGGTGAGCGGGAGCAGCCAACGCACCTGCAACTTGAAGTATGACGGGTATACATGGAGGAGAGTCCTGCTTAATGGATATCAATGGCTTAATAGAACAGTATGGCTATGCCGCGCTGATTATCGGCAGCATGGCGGAAGGTGAAACCATTACCCTGCTAGGCGGCGTGGCCGCGCATCAGGGGCTCCTGACGTTCCCTCTGGTGGTGGCGTCCGTCGCGCTGGGCGGCATGATTGGCGATCAGGTTCTGTTTCTGGTGGGCAGGCATTTTGGCAGCGCCCTGCTGGCACGCTTTAAAAAACATCACAAGAAAATTGCCAAAGCGCAGGCGCTGATCAACCGCCACCCTTATCTGTTCGTAATAGGTAGCCGCTTTATGTACGGCTTTCGCATCGTCGGGCCGATTATCATCGGCGCCAGCAAGCTGCCGCCAAAGCTGTTTATCCCGCTGAATATCTGCGGCGCCATCCTCTGGGCCACGCTATTTACGACGCTCGGCTACCTCGGCGGCGAAGTGGTCGGCCCGTGGCTGCACAGCCTGGATACTCATCTGCGCCACTGGATTTGGCTTATTGTGGCGGTGGTGCTGGTTGTGGGCGTCCGGCTGTGGTTTAAGCACCGGCAAAAAGACGATTAATCTTCCGCCGCGGGCAGCAATGCAAGCCACGCCCGTAGCAGCATTAGAGCTTCCTGGCCGCTGCCGTCGCGCTGGGCTTTGACTATCGCCCCGTCAATCACCAACGCCAACATTGCTGCCTGCTGCCTGCCGCCTGCGCTATCGGGCAAATAGTCAGCCAGGTATTGCACCATCGCCTGCTTGTGGGCGCGGGCTATCGGCAGCGTTTCCGGCAGCGCCTCAGCCATTTCTACCGCCGAGTTGATAAACGCGCAGCCGCGAAACGCCTCGTCCTCAAACCAGTTCTGCAAAGTGGCCGCTAACGCCTCAGCCAGCCCTTTCCCTTCGCCAGTTTGTGCTTCCAGCGTGCGGCTAAACCACGCCATCCAGCGCTGATGCCGATAATCCAGAAAAGCCCGGATCAGGTCATCTTTTGCCGGAAAATGCCGGTAGAAGGTCACTTTGGTGACGCTGGCTTCTTTGATGATTCGGTCGATACCGGTGGCGCGAATGCCGTCGCGGTAAAACAAATCGTGCGCGGTTTGCAAAATACGGTCGCGCGCGCCGGGGGTCGCAGTAGGCATGATCTCTCCTGTTAAAAATCTATCATGACGCATGTAGACAAATCTGTCTACCCAGGCTAGCTTAGACATGTAGACAGATCTGTCTACATATTCACAGGAGCAAAACCATGACAGTAAAACCCCCGGTTCCGCCGTTTACGCTTGAGACGGCAAAACAAAAAGTTCGCCTGGCGGAAGATGCCTGGAACAGCCGCGACCCTGAGCGCGTCTCGCAGGTTTACGCCCTGAATACCCACTGGCGCAACCGTGCAGAATTTGTTGATGGCCGCGAGGCGGTGGTGGGCTTTTTAACGCGCAAGTGGCAGCGTGAGCTGGACTACCGGCTGATCAAAGAGATCTGGGCGCACGACGGCAACCGTATCGCGGTGCGCTTCGCCTATGAATGGCATGACGACTCCGGCAACTGGTTCCGCAGCTTTGGCAACGAGAACTGGGAATTTGACGAGCAGGGCCTGATGACTAACCGCCACGCCTGCATCAACGACACGCCGATCAAAGAGAGCGAACGCGCCTTCTTCTGGCCGCTGGGCCGCCGCCCGGACGATCATCCTGAGCTGAGCCATTTCGGTTTTTAACTGTTTTGCCGCCGGAGCCGGTTTTCTTTCCGGCGGCGTAGCGTCTAAAATTCCTGCTGGCCAATGATGGCCTCATTAATGCAGAGGATTTATGACGCAAAATATCTATGACGATCCGGCATTTTTTGCCGGTTATGCCACGCTGGACCGCTCAATGAAGGGTCTGGATGGCGCGCCTGAGTGGGCAAAAGTTCAGGCTATGCTGCCGCCGCTGGCGGGCAAACAGGTGCTGGATTTGGGCTGCGGCTACGGCTGGTTCTGCCGCTACGCGCGTGATGCCGGTGCAGCAAAAACGGTCGGGCTGGATGTTTCCTCCCTCATGCTGGCGAAAGCCCGTGAAATGACCGAAGGGGCGGGCATTGAGTACCGGCAGGAAGATCTTGCCACGCTACAGCTTCCGGCGGACAGCCTCGATTTAGCCTACAGCTCGCTGGCGCTCCACTATCTGGAGGATATTCGCCCGCTGTTCACCACGCTTTACCAGGCGCTGGTGCCGGGCGGCAAGCTAGTCTTTACCGCCGAACACCCGATCTATACCGCGCCGCTGGAGCAGGCCTGGCTTAAGGATCAGGCGGGGCAGCGCAGCTGGCCGGTAAATCATTATCAGCAGGAAGGCGTACGCATCAGCAACTGGTTTGCCGAAGGCGTTAAAAAACAGCATCGCAAACTGGCCAGCTGGATAAATGCCCTGATTGAGAGCGGCTTTGTACTTGAAAAACTGGACGAATGGGGCCCGGAAGCCGAGCAAATAGCCCTTAATCCCGCCCTGGCAGAAGAGGCCGAACGGCCAATGATCTTCCTGCTCGCGGCCGGTAAACCTCAGCGCTAGTCCGCAGCAACACCGCTTTTTTCTTCATTATTCCGTTTACGGGGAGGCAACTCCCCCCGTCTTCGTATCCTTGCCTATACTCATAAAGACCAAACAAAAAGGTAAGGAGCGCTAATGAAAATTATTTTATGGGCCATTCTGATCATCTTCCTCATTGGGCTGCTGGTGGTGACCGGCGTATTCAAAATGATCTTTTAAAAGCGCGGGCGCCACGGTTTGTGGCGCCTTTGCTGCATCCCTTCTCTCAGCGAGTTGCCCCTTAGTCACAAATACAGCCTATGAAGGATCGGCTCAACTTCCGTTCACTTCCAGTCCTGTTTTATATGCAGCCACCGAACCGGTGAACGTCTCGGGAGAATCACCGTCATTCCCCCGAGACCCCGGACTCCCGGCCAAATAAATCGACCGCTAAAGCGGCAGACCTCCGTTTTATCTCCCAGTCCTGGGTCGGCTGAGATGCGTTCCCGACGCTCTCAGCCTCCGGCCGTTCCCGACGTCCGGACCCTGGCCAGTCGGAGAGAAAACGGAGGCGATTTAAGCCGGAACCGAGCCTCGCTTCAAATCCGCAGCTACACTGAACGTCACAGTCGCTTCAAGACCCACAGCCACGCCCTTTC
>NZ_JACARU010000028.1:0-8368 GCF_013386425.1 Cedecea sp. P7760
CAGCCACACGGAACGTTAAAGTTGCTGCAAGTCCCACAGCCACGCCCTTGTTCCCGGCTCTCATCGCCCCCGGTTATGACCCAACTCAGGCGGGGTTGAGCTGCCGGGAGCAGCGAAAGAGAGCGATCGTCGGGAACGAATCGCGAACGACCCCGAATGTTTGGGTGATAGCCGGTGGGTTTACCGCTTCAGCGGCGATGAGCTCGCCGGGCGCCGGGGGTTGTCAGGGGGCATGGCGTAATGCCACCTGACACGTTCACCGTGCTCTGAGCGTGCACAGAAAACAGATCTATGGGTGAACGGAATAACTGCGGAGCGAAAGATACCTCCTGGATTTGAAAGGAAAATATGTAGCAGAGATAACCTCCGGGGAGAGGGTCACTTTACCGCTTAGGCTGGTGCAAATCCTCAAACACCAGACGTTTACGCCCCGCCTCTACCTCACGCAGCGGCTCAACCTGATGCATCGTTTGCTGACAGCGAATCACCAAATCCTGATACTCCTTCGTCCCCTGTTTTTTCCAGGCCAGCTCTTCCGGTCTTAACTCACGAATCGCTTTTGCCGGGCTGCCGATAATCATCGTATTCGCCGGAAACTCGGCTTTGCCTTTGACAAAGGCCGCCGCGCCGACAATTGAGTTTTCGCCAATTTGCGCGCCGTCCAGAATGACCGCGTTCATGCCAATCAACGCATTTTTGCCGATGCGGCAGCCATGAAGAATTGCGCCGTGGCCGATATGACCGTCCTGCTCCACAACCGTATCCTGCTCCGGGAATCCGTGCATTACGCAGTTATCCTGCACGTTTGCCCCATCTTCTACAATGATGCGCCCAAAGTCGCCGCGCAGGCTGGCATTAGGGCCGATGTAGACGCGGTGGCCGAGGATAACATCGCCAATCAGCACCGCCGTGGGATGCACATAGCTGTCTTCCGGGACAACCGGCGTCAGGCCATCAATCTGATAAATGGACATACGGGCTCCTTATTTTAGGGTGTGAGTCCGCCGAATCGCGTGTGGTAGCCGCTCACCGGGGCAGGCAAATCTCCCACCGAGGTTTCGCCCAGTTCGCTGACGTAAGCCAGTGAACCGGCGGCAACCCGCTGATAGATATTGATGCACAGCTGGCGGGCGCTCTGCCCCAGCCAGTGCGGCGGCAGCAGTTCGTCCGGCAACAGAGGATCTTTCAGCACAACACGACGGTAGAAATGGATCAACAGCAGCTGAATCTGGAAACAGCGCTGCGGCGTCAGTTCATCGCTTCCCGCCTCGCGCAGCAGCGGCAGCAGCGGGCGGAAGGAGTGAATAAACTCGGCGTAGCGTTCGTTTTTATCGGTCAAAAGCCAGCACTCTTCGACGCGGGACTTTAGCGCCGCGCGCGATGTTTGCAGCGGGGATTCGGCCTCAAAACAGATAACCTGCTCGGCCACGCCCGCCTCGTGCAGCAGGCTTTGAATGTCCGCCAGATTTTGTGAGGGAGAAGCCATCAGGTTTGGCGCCAGCGCCCCAAAGCCCTGCCAGATGAGCTGTTTTTTAACCTGCTGCAGCGTGTTTTTTTCCAGACCTTCAGAAAGCAGCAGCAGCCATTTCCCGTCCCAGGCCGGCTGCCCGGCACGGTAAATTTTGGACTCCGCACGGCGCGACATTCTCTGGCCCATGTCCGTCAGGCGATAAAAACTGCGTCGCCCCACCCGCTCCACGTCGAGCCAGCCTTCTTTATTAAGGCGGAAAAGCGACGTCCGGACAAAACGCTCGCCAAATCCTAAAGGCTCCAGCATCGCCGCCAGGCTGCCCAGCCAGATCTCGCCGCCGCGATGGGCCAGCGCATCGCCGTATAAAGAAACAATCAGCGAAGTGCCGCTGATGGGGACCGCGCTGACGGCCTGCTGAATAAACTGATCGAGTTTGCTGCTCATCCTGCCTCATTGCCGCTATGGGAATTCCTGAGAAAAAACATAGCATAATAAAGCCATAGAGCATGACTGAATTAGTCATTATGATTCAAAATACCCATCAGCTGGCATTAGTGCGTAACGCTTAACTCATCGCGTGGGTGATGCCAGCCGGCGGCTTATCGGCTCAAACTCGGGCGTGGCATGGCGCGGTAAAGTATCTCGCTTATGCGCATCAATCGCCTTCCAGTACGACCAGGGCACTTTGCTTTTCCCGAGTTCGTAATCCATGCCGTCCCAGGCATCTTCGCGGAAGCTGTAAAATGCCCAGTGGGCCTGCGTTTTATCCATTACGCGGAGGACATCTTCGAGATACTGGCGGCACCCGGCCAGCTGCCGCATACAGCCAAACTCACCGGCCACCATGCGATTCTCTGCCACGCCGCGCTGCTTAGCCCACGAAAACGGCTGCTGCAAATAGCCGGCCACGCGTTCACCGTCCCATTTTTCCTGTTTGCCGCCGAAAGGGACGACGCCGGGATAGGCATAGGGCTTCAGACGTTTAAGGTTGGGTGCGCTGGTCGCGTCGTAGGGTTCGTACATATGGAAGCTGTAGAGCACGCGATTGTCGTCCAGGGCTGAAGGCCAGTAGCTGAAGCTGTCGGCGGCGGCATACCAGCCGCTATCTACCATTACAGGCGTGGTCTTATCGACTTCACGTATCGCTTTAATAACGGTTTGATAGAACTCAGGCAGGTCTCTCGCCGTACCCTGCTGTTTTTTATACCAGGCCTTCATTTCCTCCGGTGAGGCGTGTTCCGGCAGCCCCGCCCGCTTCTCTGGCGCAGGCTCGTTGATCAGGTTGTACGCGGCAACAGCCGGGTTATCTTTTAGCTGTGCGGCCAGATCGCGCCAGAACTTCGCGCTTTGCTGCCAGTAGCGTTTGTCCTGCCACAGCCGGTCGTCAAACCGGCCATTATTGTTTTGTGCCCAGCGCATACCGGGCAGCGAAAGCGGCGTAATCACCACTTTAAGCCCGGCGGCATGGGCGCGGGCCAGCGTGTCTTTGAGCGTTTGCAGATCCTGCTTCATCAGCCCCTGATAGTTGTCGGCATTCCCCAACAAAAAATCACGCTGCTCCGGCTGCCATTTATCCCAGGACAGCCTTACCCAGGTGGCGCCGTAGCCCTTAAGAGCAGAAAAATAGGCCTGGTCAGGCGGCAGGCGGTTAAAGCTGTTGCCGCCGTGCTGCGGCAAATCCCAGAAAGCGAGGCTGTCAGCGGCAAAAGATGAGGCAGAGATCAGGGCCAGCCCTGCCAGGAGTACTTTAAGTTTCATGGCAAATGTCTCGGTAACAAAAGAGACTGCAGTATTGCTGGTTAGTAGAGGGGGATTGTCAGAGGAATGTCAGAAAAGCGCTGCGAGCGTTAATTTTGTAGCATCACCAGCGGCCCGGCCAGGCGATGCTCGATTCTCACCGCCACGCTTCCCCTGTTTTCAGCGCTCACCACTGCAACGGTTGCCCATACGCTGTCAGGCAGCTTAGAAGGCCAGGGAACCAGCGACAATTTATCGCTCCTTGCCCACCAAATCTGGCTGTAGTCTGTCCGGTTAAGCAGCGTCTGCTCAAGCCACGGCTCAGGACATGAGGAAGCTACCTGCGGTGCATTAAGCGTAATTTCACGATCGTGAAGCTGGATGCGGCTAAGTCCCGCAATACCCTGCAACGCCAGAGGCTGCTGCCATTGCTGCCCGCCGCTTGAGACGGTCAGCAAATAGACGCCCTCGCTCAGCGGCTGGTTAAACTCCTGACTCTCAACGCGATATTCATTTTCCGGTTCGTGCTGTATTGGCGCGGTGGAAAGTACCTCTTTACCGTCAGGCAGCACCAGGGAAACTTTCAGATCGTGGCGGAGGCTTTTGCCGCTCAGGGTAATGCGATAAATACGATTAAGAGGCATATCCCGCTGCATCAGCGTTAACGTTGTATCGTCCAGCCACTCAGGCGCTGCGGGAGGCAGATCTTTGCCACACTGCTTGCTGACCAGGGCGTAAAGCGCGTCTTTCCATGCCGTACGCTGTGCATCGCTGTTCAACTGAGGCCAGACATGAATCAACTGGCTATTGGCAAGATCGCTGCGCTCGTTAAACAGTTGATGATAAAACGGCTCCAGCGGCGTTTGCGGCAGCGTCGCGCCGGCGGTGACAGACGAGATCATGAGGGCAAAAAGACACCGTTTCATGACGATATCTCCAGCCGATAACCAACGCCACGCACGCTCGCAATAGGCAGCCCGGGAAGCTTTTGCCGTAATTGCAAAACATGAGTATCAACCGTTCTGGTCGACGGAAAATGTTGATAGCCCCAGACCTGATTAAGCAGTTCATCACGGGTAAATACGCGCCCGGCCATCTGCATTAGCATTGCCAGCAGTGCAAACTCTGTTGCCGTCAGTGCAACCTCTTTCTGCTGCCAGTTCGCCACCTGCCGCGCCGGAAGTAAGCTGAGCTCACCGCAAATCAGCAGGCCATCCCCTAACGGGCGAAGCTGGGCCCGGATCCGCGCCAGCAGTTCGACATGGGCAAAAGGCTTGCTCAGGTAATCCCGCGCCCCTGCCTCAAGCCCTGCCACCCGTTCTTCAACGCTCACTTTTGCCGTCAAAACTATCACCGGCAGGGCTTTCTTAGCCAGCCACTGCGGCAGTAGCCGGAGGCTGTCACCCTCGGGAAGCTGGCGATCGAGAATCGCTAAATCGACCTGATACCAATATTCAAGAACATGCTCAGTACTACGCAACCAGCGGCAGGCAAACCCTTCCTGTTCCAGAAATGCCGCCAGCCCCTCGCCCAGCGCAATATCATCTTCAATTAACAATAAAGAGTGCGCTTTATTCGTGGTCATAAGGCAACTCCAGGGTGAAAGTGGTTGGTCCGGGGCTGAACGTCAACCTGCCGTTGAGCCGATGAGAAACGCGCTGAACAATGGTTAACCCCAGGCCAAGACTGCTGTTTGACCAGCGCAAGCGGCGGGTCTTCAGCAGAGGATTGTGGCTTATGTTCCCGCGATCGCTCACCTGAAATACAAGGTGTGTTTTATTTTTGCAGACCGTCAAATGCACGGGAGCAGCACCGTGACGAAGAGCATTATCCAGTAAATTCGTCAGACAAAGGCTGCTCCAGTACAGCGAGACGCCAACGGTAGCGTCCTCTTCCAGGCAGTAATTCACTCCGTCTCTGCCTGCACAAAGATGATCAAGCCAGTCGCTAATCTGCACCTGGGTTAGTGTTTCCAGCGCTTCCTTCTGGTGCTCAGCAATAAGGTAATGTTTGCTGGTTTCAGCCATCTGACGCATGCGTTGCAGCGTGTCGGCAAGCGCCACAAAATTGAGCTGTGCACCTTCGGGGAGCTGGTCAAAGTCACGGCGAAAATGCTCGACAACATTGCTTAACTGGGCGATGGGCGTACGCAGCTCGTGCGTCAGCATCTGCGTGATAAATCTCTGCCGTTCGCGTAGCTGGTGCCGTTGCCAGCCCATCCACATCAGCCCTGCAGTAGTCAATATCGCCAGCAGGCCAAACAACCAGCGCCAGACATCGCGGTACCCTTCACGAGCATTGACGCACAGCGCCCCTGCGCGGAAATCGCAGCGCCCTCCTGTATTCACGAGTTCGAGGCCGGACTGCCGGGCCAACGGCTGCCAGACCCTGGGGGCATAGCGCCGCCACTGCTGGTGATTAAGCTGCCAGAGTTCACCGTTCTGCAACAGCCAACGTTGGCCACCCAGCAGCGCATTGAGATTGTCATCGGACAAAGTACCTATGCCCGCAAGGTCGTCGGGTCTTTCCCGCACATGCAGCAAGTTTCTTAGCGCAGCGGCTGCCTCCGGGTGACGCAAAATATACTGCCGGGCGCTGCTTCCGCCTAAAGGGTAGATGGGATTCGCGTTGAACCAGGACGAAGAAGGTATGTTCGGCTGGCATAACGCCGCAATGAATGATTTCACTGCGGCGGATAGCCCGATCTCGCTGGCACAGCGCTTGTCCAGGTGATAAAACGCCGTGAGTTCCGGCAACGACCAGGCCTGAAACTGTGGATACATGGATTCGGGCTTGAGCAGCGTAGCATCTAGCTGTTGCAGGGTTTGCAGCGAGACCTGCGCCGAGGGCGTGGACTGGTTTAACGCCGCGCTAAACTCAGCCAAATGCTCGTCGACGGCCGCCGCACGGGCCGCACTTGCCTGCAGCCAAAAGACGCCGCACAGCCAGAGCAAGGCGTAACGCAAAAAAGTGGCATATCGCTGAGTCACGACAACGGCCTTAATTGAGAGGGTTCGCAAAGCGGCTCTGTTGCCAGCATAGTTATCTCGCAGATTGCGCCGCAAGAAAGGCTTCGATTTGCGAACGGGTGGATGTCCCTTCCATCGGGCCTCGCTGCGAAATCGCCAGCGAACCGCTGGCATTGGCCCAGTTCAGGGCTTCCTCAGGCTGCACCCCGGACAAAAACAGGCTGACAAACGTAGCACCAAAGCAGTCGCCGGCCCCGGTAGGATCAACAACCGAAACGGCGAAACCAGGCACATGCCAGGTTTGCTGGTCACTGAAATAACTCGCCCCTCGCGGCCCTCGCTTGATCACAACGTGTTTCACCCCACGCCTGAGCAGATTGTCCACCAGCAGTTGCTCATCCTCTCCCTGATGCCGCCCGAAATAATCGAGCTCCCCGTCACTTGGCAGGAAAATATCTGTATAATCAAGTATGTATTCAAAAGCCTGCGACATTTCCGGGATATTAAGCATCTCTTTACGAATGTTAGGATCGAAAGAGACCGTGCCGCCGCGCGACTTCACGTTTTCAATCGCTTTTCGCATGGCATCAATGATACGAAACGAAAACAGCGACGAGCCCATAATATGAAAATGATTGCACTGGTTAAGCAGGGTTTCGTCAATATGGTCGGCAGTAAGCAAGCCGCAGGCGCTGTTCGGCAGATTAAAAATAAAATCTCGCTGTGACTGGTTGCGATAACTCACAAAGGCGCTGCCGGTAGTGGCCTTTTGCAGGACGGTAATGCCGTTAACATTGACCCCATCTTTTTCCAGCCGCGCGATATTCATCTCGCCAAAAGCGTCGCTGCCGACGCAGCTGAACAGCACCGAACCAAAACCTAACTTTGCCACCTGATCGGCAAAGATTGCCGGAGCACCGCTGGGGTAAGGCCCCCAGAACTCCCCCGGCCGCGAAAAGCCCTGATTTTCTTTCTTGGCCAAAAACTCCACCAACAGCTCACCGATAGTACATATCGTCACGTTCATCACCGCTCCTTCATTTTGCTTTTTGCAACGCAGTGTTAAGCCACGTCAGGCACTCATTGTTGGTGTAGCTATTGGTCAGCCCCACGTTGAGAAAGCGAGAATGGTATTCTGCCGCGACCACCTGGGGCGTAATGATGCCGCTAATCTGCGCAAGCTCGCCGACGGCATAACGTTTTTCACCATAAACGGGGCGATTAGCGACGACAGCTATAACCTGCTCGCTTTGCGTGACGGCTTCACTCATCAAACTCGCGCTTGCCGCATTTCTCACGCTTAACTTGCCATCCTCGGCAATATGATCGACGACAATGAGCGCGCGCGATGGGCGATAATGGCGAAGCGCAGTTAACGCCAGATCGCCTTCAACCAGGTTTCCTTCGCTGCTTAATACTCCCCCCAGCAGCACCGTTTCTCCTGTAAGAAACTCTTTTGCAAAAGGGACATGCGCCAAATCATTGATCAGCAGAGACAGGTCGCTAAAGCCCGTAAGGAAAGGAATTACCTTACGTAAGATTGCGCCAGCACCTAAAAATACCGTTTCACCTTCATCAATGAGCGCCGCAACCTGACGCGCCATTTCGGTTTCCAGCTCTTTATCTACCCCTACCGACTGTTCCCTCGGCGGTGCCGCTGACGCCCCCTGCTGTGCGGTATAAATTGCGCCACCAAACGAGCGCTTCAGATAGCCTTGCTGCTCCAGATAATTGAGGTCGTTTCGAATGGTGACCCCTGACACGGCAAGCATCTCCGCCAGATCATCCACTTTAATTTCGCCGTTTTTACGAACGATCTCTGCAATATCTAAGCGTCTTTTCAGCAGGCTGGTTGAGGGTTTTGCCACAATAAAGTGCCTTTTAAGTCATTCGAATAATAACTTTCATTTTTAAATTTATCTTTTCTCTTGTCAAACATACGCCCCTCACCAGTCAAACAAAAAGACATAAAACCACTGTTTTTCAATGCATTAATAGATGACCCTGTGTCAACAATACGTTTAAAAATGAAGCATATCAATGACAGATAACTTTCATTTAGTAAATAAGATCGTCGTTGTGTGGTTTCGATCACAGCGGTTAAGCCATGCGATCGCTAAATTACTTTCAAAACGTAAGAGATATCTAGTTAATTTTTTATATTTTGAAACCTAAAGGAGCGAATATGTAT
>NZ_JACARU010000029.1:0-4879 GCF_013386425.1 Cedecea sp. P7760
GATCGCCACATAGCTTGCCGATAACTTCTGCACAGAATTCATGTTCCCCCCCGCACATTACACAATGTTCAGCCAGTATAAGGAGGGTGCAAAACCATTACTTTGCGTTATTTGTCGAGCTATTTCCTGTTTTTTGTCTTTGTGCGAAAGTGTGAGAGTTGTCTCAAACAGGAATATCAGGAGAGACATTCCCGGCGAGGATTCACCGGGAATGAAGGGGATTAACCGTTACTGCGACCGCCGGAACGACGATTGCCGCCGGTNNGTACCCGCCACGCGGCAAGCCTTTAGGCAGCTTGATGTCGCCATAACGAACGCGAATAAGGCGGCTAACCTGCACGCCAACCGCTTCCCACAGGCGACGAACCTCACGGTTACGGCCTTCGGTCAGGGTCACGTTGTACCACTGGTTAATGCCTTCGCCACCGGTGAACTTGATAGTTTTGAATGCCGCAGGGCCGTCCTCAAGCTGCACGCCGCGAGAAAGCTGCTTTACTTTATCGTCATCTATTTGACCAAAGACGCGAACGGAGTATTCACGCTCCACTTCACGGCTCGGGTGCATCAGGCGGTTAGCCAGCTCGCCGTCGGTGGTGAACAGCAGTAAACCGCAGGTGTTGACGTCCAGACGCCCTACGGCAATCCAGCGAGCACCGCGCAGCTTCGGCAGACGATCAAACACCGTCGGGCGCCCTTCCGGATCGCTGCGGGTACACAGCTCACCTTCAGGTTTGTAATAGGCCAGCACGCGGCAAATTTGTTCCGCAGACTCACGAATCGAGATCAAATGACCATCGATGCGAATTTTAAGCGACTGGGTAATTTCAACCCGATCGCCCAGCGTGGCAATTTTGCCATCAACGCTTACGCGACCAGCAGAGATAATGGTTTCAATCTCACGACGGGAACCATGGCCAGCGCGAGCCAGCACTTTTTGTAACTTTTCGCTCATTGAGCTTCCTCGGGTGTCGCCTTCACAGGCGTCTCAGATACTTTGAAATCAAAAGGCATGGGCCTGATGAAGTATAAATACGGATTCGGACCGCCGCCCGGTCGCAGTCAAATGCTGAGGGCAGCTTCGTGGCCGCACATAGTACACGAATTTTAGCGCAAATGGAGTTAAAACCCGTCTACCGGGTTTTACTCATACTAATGATTCAGGCTGGCAAGCAGCGAGGCACGGTCGACGGGTAAACAGTCAGCGCTTGTTGCCACATCTCTTTGTGCCTGTGCGGCTTCACTGCCCGCAAGAAAGACGGGTAAATCGCTACTCAGCCACCGCTGATACAGCGCCTGCTGGCTGCTCGTCAGCGCTTTATCCGTCCAAATCATAATGTGATCGGCGCTGATGCGGCTGAGGTCCGGGAACGGAATTTCACGATCCAGCACCTCAACGAAGAAACCGTCGCTGGCAAAACGAATCCCTTCCAGCCACAGCTCAAGGGGATCTTTCAGCGAAAGCGCCAGAATAAACAGCCTGCCGCCGGGGCGTTTTCGCCCGCTGGCCAGCACGAACGTGGCGTATTCAATCAGGGCGGTGTCCAGCATAGCGCGGCTCATGGCCATTTCCTGCTGCACATCGGCGTCGAGCCACAGCCTCAGCGGCCGGACAATTTCATCAATAAAAATAGCCGGAGGCACTTCGCGGCCGTAGCGCCAGATAAGCCCCCGCAGCTTCGTGGGCTGCATCGCCTCGCACTGCGCCAACAGGGCTTCCTGAACCTCAAGCCAGCCGGAAGGAGTGCCGGTTTCCTCACCGTTCAGCAGCGCCAGCATATCCGGCAACGCGGCGCCCTTTTCAAGCCAGCCTACAATCGCTGCGACCCGTGAACAGTGGGTAAAATTGAAAAAACGGTGCCCGTTCTCATCCACCTGCGGTTTGATTAAACCGTAACGCTGCCAGCTGCGAATATTGGCTGGCGTCACGCCGCACTGAGAAGCCAGAACATCAATGTTAAATCGGGCCATAGCCATCTCCTTACAGGAAAGGTTTAACGTCCCCGACGCCCTCGCGCATCACCACTGGCGCATCTTCCGTCAGGTCGATAACCGTGGTGGGCTGCTGGCCCAGATAACCGCCGTGGATGACCAGATCCACGACCTTCTCCAGACGATCTTTAATCTCTTCAGGGTCGGACTCGGTAAACTCATTGCCCGGCAGCATCAGCGAAGTTGACAGCATCGGCTCATCCAGCGTTTCCAGCAGCGCCAGCGCAATCGGGTTTGACGGCACGCGCAGGCCGATGGTTTTACGTTTTTCCTGCAGCAGGCGGCGCGGCACCTCTTTGGTACCCTTGAGGATGAAAGTATAGTTCCCCGGCGTGTTGTTTTTAATCAGGCGGAACGCGACGTTATCGACAAACGCATAGGTCGACAGCTCAGATAAATCCCGGCACATCAGGGTGAAGTTGTGGCCATCGGGAAGCTGACGGATGCGGCAAATGCGCTCCATCGCCGATTTATCTTCCAGCTTACAGCCCAGCGCATAGCCGGAATCCGTAGGGTAAACAATCACCCCACCTTTACGAATAATGTCCACTGCCTGGTTAATCAGGCGCGGCTGCGGGTTATCCGGGTGGATATAAAAAAACTGACTCATACTGCCCTCTCTTTCGCGATGTGGCTCTGCTCCCAGTGCTGCCAGACGGGCTCAACGCCCGCAGGAAGCCACAGCTTGCGTCCCAGCTCAATCCAGGCGCAGGGCAGATGAAAGTCTGATCCCTGCGACGCCAGCAGATTAAACTGCTTCGCGTAGCTCGCAAGCTGGGTTCGTTCGTTGGGAGCCTGCTGGCACTGCGCAACTTCCATGGCATCGCCACCGTGTTCGGCAAAGTGCGCCAGCAGTCGTTTTAGCCATTTTGCGGTCAGGCCGTAGCGCCCTGGATGCGCCAGTACCGCCTGCCCGCCAGAATGATGAATGACATCAATAGCTTGTTCTATTGTACACCACTGAGGCGGAACATATCCGGTTTTCCCTTTCGCCAGATACTTCTTGAAGACGTCGCCCATATTGCTGGCTTTGCCCTGCTCGACCAGAAAACGAGCAAAATGACCGCGGGTGATCGCCCCGCCGCTGGCATGCCGCATTGCGCCTTCTAACGCATCGGGAATACGCGCTTTATCCAGACGCTCGGCAATCATCACTGCGCGCTGGCTGCGGCGTTCACTCTGCTGCGCAAGAAACAGCTTCAGCGCCGGATGCTGCTCATCAACGCCCAGCCCCACGATATGAATCTCGTGGTTTTCCCACACGGTTGATATTTCTACTCCGCTGATTAACTGTAGCGGTAAATTCAGGCGTTCGATTTCTGCACGCGCGGCGGGCAGGCCGGCAACGGTATCGTGATCGGTAATAGCCAGAACCGTCACGCGCATATCCACCGCGCGGCTGACAAGAGCTTCAGGAGACAACAGGCCGTCCGAGGCGGTAGTGTGGCTGTGTAAATCGTGGATCGTGGCCAGGGTGGGCTCGCTCAAAATGGCTCCAGAATGGATAAACAGAAATTTAGCGGCCTATGATAGCGATATTCGGCTATTTTAAAAAATCAGTATTGACAACACACGCCTGAACCAGTTTACTAGTACGCAAGTTCACATAATGAGGTATCTGAAATGAAAGCGATGAATTCCCTGCACGGTTGGTGGCGTACTCCCTGAACTCGGGCGGTGCGATCGCGTACGCTGTTTAACAGCGCAGATACCAGGCCCGCCAACGATGCGGGCTTTTTTTTGAACAAAATTTGAGAACTAAAATGCAAACACAAAAACCGGCACTTGCACTCCTGAGCAGCGAAGCTGCCTACCGTGAAAACCCAACGGCCCTTTTCCACCAGCTGTGCGGCGCACGCCCTGCGACGCTGCTGCTGGAGTCCGCCGACATCGACAGCAAAAACGATTTAAAAAGCCTGCTGCTGGTAGACAGCGCCATGCGCATTACGGCGTTGGGTGACACCGTCACTTTACAGGCTCTGTCCGCGAACGGCGCCTCTTTACTGCCGCTGCTGGACGCAGCATTACCGGCTGGGGTCGAAAATGAACACTTCCCCGATGGCCGTATCTTGCGCTTTCCGGGCGTCAGCTCGTTATTAGATGAAGACGCACGCCTGTGCTCGCTGTCGGTCTTTGACGCTTTCCGCATCATGCAGGAACTGGTGAGCGTGCCTGCTGACGAACGTAACGCGATGTTCTTCGGCGGCCTGTTCGCTTATGACCTGGTGGCCGGCTTTGAAGATCTGCCGCAGCTGAAACAGGACAACCGCTGCCCGGATTACTGCTTCTACCTGGCCGAGACATTATTGACTATCGATCACCAGAAAAAGCAGACCCGCATTCAGGCCAGCCTCTTTACGCCGTCAGAAAGCGAAAAACAGCGCCTGATAAAACGTACCGAACAGCTTCGCCAGCAAATTAGCGAGCAGCCAGCCGAGCTGCCGGTACAGAAAGTCGAACACATGAGCTGCGACGTTAACCAGAGCGATGAAGAATTCGGCGCGGTTGTCCGCCAGATGCAAAAAGCTATTCGCATCGGCGAAATCTTCCAGGTGGTGCCGTCCCGCCGCTTCTCGCTGCCCTGCCCGTCGCCGCTGGCCGCCTATCAGACGCTGAAGAAGAGCAACCCAAGCCCGTACATGTTCTTTATGCAGGATAACGATTTCACGCTGTTCGGGGCCTCTCCGGAAAGCTCGCTGAAATACGATGCGACGAACCGCCAGATTGAGATCTACCCGATTGCCGGTACCCGGCCTCGCGGTCGCCGCGCGGACGGTTCGCTGGACCGCGATTTAGACAGCCGCATCGAGCTGGAAATGCGCACCGATCACAAAGAACTCTCTGAACACCTGATGTTGGTTGACCTGGCGCGTAACGACCTGGCCCGCAT